>JAHFEI010000012.1 GCA_023248615.1 Nitrospinales bacterium
TCTCACCAAACGGTTCTCGGAAGACCTTACCGAATACATGCGCGAAGCCGGAATACGGACAAAGTACCTGCATTCCGATATTGAAACGCTGGAGCGCACGGAGATACTGCGTGAACTGAGGCTCGGCGAGTTCGACGCGCTGGTGGGAATAAACCTGTTGCGCGAAGGGCTGGACCTCCCGGAAGTCTCCCTAGTGGCGATACTGGATGCGGACAAGGAGGGGTTCCTCAGGTCTGAAACATCCCTTATCCAAACATCCGGCAGGGCCGCGCGCAACTTGTCCGGCCTGGTGGTTATGTATGCGGACAAGATAACCGGTTCCATGCAAAGGGCGCTAAAAGAGATGGATCGGCGACGGGAAATACAGGCCGAATATAACATAAAACACGACATCACACCGCAGACTATCAAATCGAGGATATACGAAACGATGTCCGCACACGCCGATGACCTGCCGATGGTGGCGGAGGAAAAAGTGGAATACGGAAGCCGCAACGAAATAGCGTCACTAATACGCAAGCTGGAGGAGGAGATGCGACGCGAGGCGAAAAACCTGAATTTCGAGCGCGCCGCAGAGTACCGCGACAAGTTGCAAGAACTCAGGAAGGTGGAACTGCTGTATGCATGAGGCTCCAAACCCAAAAGGTTGGCCTGCGGCTACGCCCGCCGTCCTCCTACCACAAACACCCTTGCAGGGCTTATAGCATTTAGGTAGTATTTGCTCTGATGGAACAACAGGGGAAACGCGAAAATGCAGAATCTTAGCGACCTTAGGGCCAGCATACATTCCAAGGGCTATCCAAGCCCGCAAAGGCTCCTGGTAGTTATCACTATGTCCATCTTCACGGTGGAAACGCTCGTGATGGTTATTATCATCTACCTTCCCAAGATGAGCAATTTTTGGGAAACGATGCTCGATGCTACGCTACTTACCAGCTTTATACTGCCGATGCTCTTCCTGTTTTTCTACCGGCCTTTCCTCAGGTACATAGATAGCCTCAAATCTGCCGAGGACAACCTCATGAGGTACGCCACCGCCATAGAGCAGGGCGTTGAGTCGATAGTAATTACCGACCAGGCAGGGAAGATACTTTATGTAAACCCGGCGTTCACCGAAACCACGGGATATGCCTGGTCAGAAACGGTTGGAAACAACCCGCGCATGTGGAAAAGCAACAGGCACGATGCGACATTCTACAAAAACATCTGGGACACCATAAATTCCGGGCAGGTCTGGAGAGGTGAATTTATAAACCGGAAGAAAAACGGGCAAATGTACTACGACCACGCAAGGATTGCCCCCATCAAAAACTCCGATGGGCAAATAATAAACTTCGTGGCGGTGGGACAGGATGTGACCAACGAAAAGCTGGCCGAAGTAGAACGGGGAAATTATGTACGCCAGGTGGAGGAACTTTCCCGGTACAACCAGAACCTGATAGAAAAAGCCCCCATTGGCGTTTGGATAATCGACTTTCAGAAACTTACAGAAAACGACAAACAAACCGACCCGTGCTACGGCTGGCACGAACAGATAGGGGCAAAGGTCGTAACCGAAATGGTTAACGACGAAATGGCTAAAATGCTAGGCCACACGAAAGAAGATATGGCCGATAAATCCATTTTCGACCCGATGTTCGTGGACGAAGAAAATGCGCGGCGGTATGTGGATGAGATAATCCACCGGCAGTCCGGCGAAAAAGGCTCGTACGAACTTACCCTGAAACACAAATCCGGTGAAGATGTCTTTGTCGACATAGAGGCAATGCCTACGGCGACAGACCCCGTTACCGGCAAGGTTGTGCAAAGCTTGGGAATGTTCCTGGACCTTACGGCAAGGAAACACGCCGAAAGCCAGCGCGAGATGTTGATATTGGACTTGAACAGGGCCAACGAGGAGTTGCGGGACTTCGCGTATATCGTTTCCCACGACCTGAAAGCCCCGTTGCGCGCAATCGGTTCGCTGGCGGAATGGCTTGCAAAGGATTACATCGGCGTGCTGGACGAAGAGGGACAGGAAAACCTGCAATTGTTGCTGGGTCGCACCAAAAGAATGAACAACCTTATAGAGGGTATATTGCGGTACTCCAGGGCTGGTCGGGTGAAGCCGGAGCTGGATACGCTGGACAGCGGCAAGATAGCGAGGGTGGTGGTAGACGCCATATCACCGCCACCAAACATAAAAGTAAGCATACAAGGCTCCCTGCCGATGGTGATATACGACAGGACACACTTGGAACAGTTGTTCCAGAACCTGGTAAGCAACGCGATAAAACACCTTGGCAAGCCGGACGGCGAGGTATCGATAGCTTGCCGTGATGACGGCGATTTCTGGGAGTTTTGCGTACGCGATAACGGGCAGGGAATAGACGAAAAACATTTCGACCGCATCTTCAAAATATTCCAGAGCCTGAAGGCCCGCGACGAATTGGAGTCCACCGGCATAGGGCTGACCTTGGTCAAAAAAATTGTGGAAATATACGGCGGGTCGGTTTGGGTAAAATCGAAGACGGATGTAGGTAGCGAGTTCTACTTTACAATCCCTAAAGTGCCGCAAAACGTGGATGACGATACGGCTAAAATACTTGCCAGGGAATTAAACGAATTGGAGGATAATAAGCTATGACACAAAATATACCTGTCCTGCTGGTGGAAGACGATACGGTAGACGTAAAAACCGTGAAGCGCTCCTTCAAGGAAAATAAAATATTAAACCCTTTGTACACTACGGGAAACGGCGAAGAAGCGCTGGAATTCCTCAGGCATGAAGGGAAATACCAAGATGTAGGGGAATCGCCCCGCCCCGGAATAATATTGCTGGACCTGAACATGCCGATAATGAACGGCTTTGAATTCCTCAAAATAGTGAAGGCCGATGACAACTTAAAAAGCATCCCCGTTGTAGTCCTTACCACCTCCAAAGAGGAAAATGACCGGCTATCCACCTATAAACTCGGCATCGCCGGATATATAGTGAAGCCGGTGGAATTCGATAAGTTCGTAGAAGCAATAAAGACTATCAGCATCTACTGGACGCTCTGCCAACTGCCGTAGCAGGAGCCAACAAATGCCCGACGGAAAAATAAGCATCCTGCTTGTAGATGATGACCGCATAGACCGCATGGCTATGGAGCGTCTTGTGACCAAGCAGGGATTGCCTTACGACCTCACCACCGCATCATGCCAGAAAGAAGGGCTGGAAAAACTGGCTAGCCGCAAGTTCGACCTTGTGATACTGGACTACATGCTGGGCGACGGCACCGGGCTGGAAATCCTTACGCAGATTAAGGGCGCGGTGCCTGTAATCTTCGTCACGGGTAGCGGCGACGAGGAGATAGCCGCCACAGCCATGAAAATGGGGGCGTACGACTATTTAATAAAAGACCCGGAACGGAACTACCTAACGGTGCTTCCACAAACGGTGCGAAAGGTGATGGAACGGAAACGGGCAGATGATGCCGTGCGGAAACTTTCCAGCGTCGTAGAACAAACCGTCGATGCCGTTACCATCACCAACCGGGAAGGAATTATTGAATACGTAAATCCTGCGTTCCTCAACCTCACCGGATTTACCGAAGATGAAGTTGTGGGACAAACGCCCGCAATACTGAAATCCGGCGCACATCCCCCGGTTTTTTACGAAGAGATGTGGCAATCAATACTGGCCGGAAAGGCATTCCATGCGGAATTCAATAACCGAAGGAAAGACGGTAGCATTTATTCCGAGGGAAAAACCATAACCCCGATACGGGATTCCCAAGGCAATATCACGCACTTCGTTTCAACAGGACGGGATATCACGGAGCGGAAACGCGCCGAGATGGAACTTCGTATGGCAAAGGAACAAGCCGAAGAGGCAACGAAGCTGAAGGATAAATTCGTATCTCTTGTTTCGCACGACCTGAAAAGCCCCCTTTCCACGATGATGGGCTTCATTAAGCTCATAAAAGCGGATTATGCCGGGACGATGGACGGCGAAGGGCAAAACATGCTGGATGTCATACTCGAATCCGGACAAAGGATGAACAGCATCATTGAAGAGCTTTTAAGCATCAGCATGCTTAAAACCGGGAAAATACTGCCAAAATTGAAGTTCTTCGATGCATACTATGTCGCCATAAAAACGATTATGGCGGTGGAATACAATGCGAAAGTTAAGGGAATAAACCTGGTCAACAATGTCCCAGGTAAAACGCGCATTTACGCCGACCCCATGCTTTTTGAGCAGGTCTTACAAAACCTGGTTTCCAATGCTCTGAAATTCTCGCACACCGGTGGCTCCGTTACCATATCTGTCCCGGCTGGCAGGCCTACCACCATTGCGGTCTCGGATACGGGAGTGGGCATGGATAAGGGCAAAATCGACAACATTTTTCACTACGATGTGCAAACAACCACGCCCGGCACATCCGGCGAAATAGGCACCGGGCTAGGCCTTCCGCTTTCCCACGACATCATGCTGGCGCACAACGGTGCCCTTACGCTGGACTCAACGCCGGGAGAAGGCACTACCTTTTATGCAACGCTCCCACATATCTGCCCGCTTGTCCTGTTGGTCGAGGATGATCCATTTTTCGTCAAAATTGCGCATCAGCTCCTCAGTCCCATCGATATAGAGGTGATGCACGCAAACAACGGGGTAGAAGCGCTGGAAAGGTTAAAGGAGAGGACACCGCACCTGATAATCACAGACCTGAACATGCCGGAGATGGACGGATTTGAGCTTATCCGGCGCCTGAAGGCGGACAACAAGCACAGCGAGATACCGGTGATAGTTTTCACGGTAGCGGAACAAGAAGAAAGGGAACGGGTTTTCCAACTCGGCGTTAACGATTTTGTTTCAAAAACGACAGCCAAGGAAGAGCTTATCCCGCGTGTGCGGAGGATTGTCAGCTAACCGGTTTTTTGAGGCTGTGGGCGCGGTCAGGCAAGGCTGGCATATTTGCGCTTTATCCTGCTTATGCGTCCCAGCGATTCCTTTAGCCTTTGCGGGCTTATTTCCCCTTCGCGCACAAGAGATTCAAAAGTATCCAAAAAGCCAAGCACTGCCGGGTATGGTTCGCGTATTAGCAGGACGTCCGCGCCAGCATTTATCGCCAGTTTTATCCTGTCTCGCATATCAAGCGAGTTTTTGGCGGCGTTCATGTTCAGGTCGTCGGTAACGATAAGCCCACTAAACCCCATCTTCTGGCGCAGAAGGCCGGTTAAAAACTTTTTGGAGAACGTTACCGGGTACCGTGCGTCGATTTTCCTGAATAGGATATGCGCCGTCATAAAAAAATCGGCCCGCTCGGAAACAGCCGCCCGAAAAGGCACTAGCTCGCGGCTCTTTAAGGTTTTCATTGTAGTATCCATCACCGGCAACGCGAGGTGCGAATCTATTGACGTATCGCCATGCCCGGGGAAATGCTTGCCGGTGGTGAGGAGCCCCGCCTTGCGCAACGCCTTTAGCGCAACTTTGCCATACTTCGCGACCAACTCCATATCCGGCGAGAAAGAACGGTCGCCTATCACCGGATTTGCGCTGTTTGTCAGCACATCCAGCACCGGCGACCATGTGATATTGAACCCGGCCTGCTTTACTTTTTTGCCGAGTGACGCATAGTTTTTAGCCACCGCTACGGCTCCCTTCTGCCCCAGCGCCATCTGCGGCGGATGCTCCCCTATCAAATGCTTAAGGCGCGAAACCCTACCGCCCTCTTCATCCACGCTGATGAAAGGCACAAGCCCGCCGGATGGGCGGAGTCCTTCTTTCGTTATTTTCGCGTTGAGCTTTTTCAGCGCGGAAAGGGTTGACGGGATGTTTTCCTTGAAAAAAATAAGGCCCCCCACCTTGCGTTCGCATATAAGCGTTTCCAACTCTGGGTTCCACCCGTCGCCCGGAAAAGATATGATGACCATCTGCCCGATAGCGGCACGGATATCAAAACCGGATGGGAGAACATTTTTCTTCCCCCTCCCCTTTTTTGCGGCAATACCCATGGTCAGGCTGGCAATTTCCCGACGGCTTGCATAAGCTTGTCCGCAAGGCCGCTGAATATCACGGCTATCTCGTTGTCGCCCAACGCTATCGGTTCGCCGCAGTCGCCCGTATCCACAATCCTGCCTTCCAGCGGGATACCGCCCATGAACGGCACGTTAGCACGCTTGCTTTCTTTCATGCCGCCGCCCTTGCCGAATATGTGCGATTCCTTTTTGCAATGCGGGCAAATGAAATAGCTCATGTTCTCCACTATCCCAAGCACGGTGGTGCCGGTCTGCGCGAACATGTTTACCGCCTTTTCAGCATCGCGCAACGCTACATCCTGCGGTGTGGTTATCACCAATGCGCCGGTTATCGGCAGGCTTTGCACCAGCGAAAGTTGCACATCACCGGTGCCTGGTGGCAAGTCCATTATCAGGTAATCCAACTCGCCCCACGCCACATCGTAGAAAAGTTGCTTCACCAGCCGCGCAACCATCGGCCCGCGCCAGATAAGCGGCGCTCCCTTATCAATCATCAGCCCTATGGAGATAACCTTTATGCCAAATTTATCGGCAGGGATAAGTTTACCTTCCTTGCTCATCGCATGCTGGCCGGAAAGGCCAAGCATGGTGGGAATGGACGGGCCGTAAACATCCAGGTCTAGCAGGCCGACCTTCACCCCTTTTTTGGCAAGAGCTACGGCCAAGTTAACACTGGCGGTAGATTTGCCAACACCCCCCTTGCCGCTTGCGACCGGGATTATATGTTTCACTCCTTCAATGGGCTTTTTTGGGGCGGGCTGTTCGCGCCCGTGCGCGTGCGGCTCTTTTTTCTGTTCTCCGCCGAATGTAACTGCGGCGGAAAGGCCAAGAGGCTTCAGCGCAGAAACAACGCCATCCACTACCTGTTGCTTCACATTGCCATCGGCGTCCAGTCGTTTCATGACGACAGCGATGGAATCGCCATCAACCGTAAATTCCTCCACCATATCCAGCGCCAAGATATCTTTATCGAAACCCGGATACCTCACGGTACCAAGAGCCGCTATTATTTTGCCTTGTAGTTCATCCGATTGATTGGACTGCTGTGACACCTGGCACCCTTTCCTTTATAGTGCGTTCAATTCCCTGCTTTAGGGTGATGGCCGAACTAGGGCATCCCGAACATGCGCCGCGCAACTTAACCAGCACCACGCCTTCGCCGTTTACCCCGATAAGTTCAACGTCGCCGCCATCGCGGCGAAGCATCGGCCTTACTTCCTCAAGCGCCTTTTCAACTTCTTCCTTCATGCTGTTCGTATCCATATCTGCCCCTACTGTAAAGCGAAGCGCCAGTATTGTTTATGACTTTTATCCTGTATTTGAACCAGCGCCATTCTAGCAGAAAACATGATGGTTAAAGGCAACAATTCATATCCACCACCGCCCAAAAAGTGTATAATCCGGCCTATGAGAAAAAGACTTATCGCTGGAAACTGGAAACTCCAAAATAACTCGTCGCAGACCACGGAACTGATAGGAAAAATCATAGCGCTAACCGCCGGGGCTGGCGGCGTGGATACCGTAGTCGCCCCCACATTCACCAGCCTACATGCCGCACGGGCCGCAATAGGCTCCTCCGGCATCGGTCTTGCCGCGCAGGATATTTTCTGGGAGGAAAAGGGAGCCTTTACGGGCGAGATAGCGCCAGCCATGCTTGTGGATGCCGGGTGCCAGTGGGCTATCATAGGCCATTCCGAACGGCGGCAGTATTTCGGCGAGACGGACGAAACGGTGAACAAAAAAATCAAAGCCGCGCTGAAGGTGGGTTTAAAGCCGATAGTATGCGTGGGAGAAACGCTGGATGGCAGGGAATCCGGTAAGACGGAGCAGATAATAGAGAAACAACTTGTCGGCGGATTCAAGGACATTACCGACTTTTCGCAAATCGTCGTAGCCTACGAACCGGTATGGGCAATAGGCACCGGCAAGAACGCATCCCCGGCGCAAGCGCAGGAAGTCCATGCCTTCATACGCACCTGGATTGCGAAAAACGTGGGCAAAGGTGCCGCCGATAACACACGTATCCTTTATGGCGGATCTGTAAAAGCATCTAACGCCGCAGAGCTTCTGGCCTGCCCTGACATTGATGGGGCGCTCATCGGCGGCGCCAGCTTGATTGCGGACGACTTCAGTGCTATCATCCGCCTTTCGGTCGAAAAGTGATTATTTAACTAGTTGGAGATAGCGCTGTAATGATTAGTACCATTGTTCTCGTTTTGCATGTATTTGTAGCGCTCGTGCTGATTGTCGTCGTTCTTTTGCAATCCGGCAAGGGAGCTGGCATGGGCGCGGGTTTTGGCGGATCGTCGCAGACAGTATTCGGAAGCCGCGGCCCGGCAAGCTTCCTGAGCAAATTCACAACTGCGGCGGCAATTATATTCATGCTCACCTCGCTCAGCCTTTCGGTCATTTCATCGAAGATTGGGCGCACTTCCATAGTTGATACCATACAGGCGAAACCATCGGCTCCCGCCGCGCCTGCCGCCAGCGGTGGCATAGACCCGTTTAAGGCAGTGCAAGAGGCAGATGGAAAGGGAACACCGGCAACAACACAGTCCGAACAGAAAGGCCAGCAAACGCAGAACAGCAAACCGTAAGATGAGAGCAACGCTCCTTGTAGCCGTTTTTTTCATAGTTTCTGCATGTTCTCCCACTGCCCCAGGCCACACATCGGCCCAAAAAACCGCTGGTAAAAGCCGCCCCCCCGCCCATGGCGACATGCTGGTGGAGGCATCTATAGGAGATGCCAGCAACCTAATACCCATGCTGGCTGGCGACCAGCCATCCCACGCCATTGCGGGGCTAGTTTATTCCGGGCTTGTGCGCTACAACCCGAACTGGGAGCTTGAGGGTGACCTGGCGGAATCGTGGGAAATAAAAGACGATGGCAAGACGATAATATTCCACCTCCGCAAAGGGGTGAAGTGGCACGATGGTGTGCCCTTTACCTCCGCCGACGTTATGTTCGGCTATAAAACCATAATCGATAAAAATACCCCTACCGCATACGCCGAAGATTACCTGCAAGTATCCAAAGCAGAAGCGCCAGACGACTATACTTTCGTCGCACATTACAATAAGCCGTTCGCTCCGGCGCTGGCCTCGTGGGGGTCTCTTGCGGTACTTCCAAAGCATCTGCTGGAGAGCAAGGAAATAAACAAGTCGGAGCTTTCGCGGCATCCGATAGGCACCGGCCCGTACAAATTCGTAGAATGGAAAACCGGGGAAAGGATAATGCTGGAAGCGAACAAGGAGTATTACGAGGGCGAACCATGGATAAAACGGTACGCCTTTCGGATAGTCCCGGACACGGCAACGCAATTTTTGGAGTTGAAAACCGGCTCCATAGATATGATGGGTCTTACCCCCATCCAGTACGCCAAACAGACTGGCACCAAGGATTTTAAGGAAAATTTCAACACGTTCCGGTACACATCAAACGCCTACACCTATATGGGCTACAACCTCCAGCGCGAAATATTCAAGGATGTGCGGGTGCGCCAGGCTATAGCCTACGCAATAGACAGGAACGAGATAATAGAGGGAGCGTTGCTGGGAATGGGCAAACCTACCACCGGCCCGTACAAGCCGGGAACATGGCAATACAACCCGAATATAAAAACCTACGACTACAACCCCAAAAAAGCGCGGCAACTCTTGGAGGAAGCCGGGTGGAAAGATACAAACGGCGATGGGATACTGGACAAAGATGGCAAAAAATTCGAGTTTGAAATAATAACAAACCAGGGAAACGACCAACGCAAAAAATCGGCGGAAATAATTCAGCGCAAACTTAAGGATGTCGGGATATCCGTTAAAATACGGGTACTTGAGTGGGCATCCTTCATTAAAGAGTTTATTAACAAACGCAACTTCGATGCGACAATACTGGGCTGGACAATTTCACCCGACCCGGACATTTACGATGTCTGGCACTCATCCAAAACCAAGGAGTCAGAGTTCAACTTCATCACCTACAAGAACGCCGAGGTAGACGATCTCTTGGAGACTGGCCGCCGCTCTTTTGACAAAGAAACCAGAAAAAAGGCGTACTACCGCATACAGGAGATACTGGCGGAGGAACAGCCTTATTGCTTCCTGTACGCGCCATCCGCCCTGCCTGTAGTAAACATCCGCGTAAAGGGAATAGAAGTATACGAAGCGACCTCCGGGATAGGCTACAATTGGCCGATGAAGTGGTGGGTTCCAGAGGGAATACAGAAGTACAAGTTCCACCAATGAATAAAGTACTTGCAGTGATTCCCGCCCGATATGAATCCACACGTTTCCCCGGAAAACCGCTCGCCATGCTGGGGGGGCGGGAAATAATTCTACATGTCGTTGGGCAGGCGCTAAAATGCCGCCGGGTGGAAGGAGTGGTGGTAGCCACCGATGATGACCGTATACGGCAGGTAGTGGAAAATAATGGGCACCGCGTAATAATGACATCAAGAGACCACGCCTGCGGCACAGACAGGATTGCCGAAGTGGCAAACGGGAGTGATGCGGAGATAGTGGTGAATATACAAGGGGACGAGCCGATGATAGACCCGTTGGCCGTGGATATGGCGGTGGAAGCGCTAATGTCCGACCCTACCTTGAATGTAGCCACCCTTGCCGTGCCGATAACCGACATGGGAGAGTTTCTGGACAGCAACGCGGTAAAAGTGGTTATGGACAATAACGGCATGGCCCTTTACTTCTCACGCTCGCCAATCCCGTTCAACCGTGGAAAGCTGCCAGATGCCCCCCGCCACAAACATTTAGGTTTATATGTCTATCGGCGTAAGTTTTTGCTAGAATTCTCACAGATGGAACAGTGCGCCCTGGAAAAAACCGAGCAGTTGGAACAGCTGAGGATTCTCCAAAACGGGGTGAGGATAAAAGTGATCGTCACCGACAAGGACAGCATCGGCATAGATACCCCGGACGACCTTAAACGGGCGGAGGCGCTTCTGAATGTCTAAATACATATTTGTAACGGGCGGCGTGCTTTCCTCTCTGGGCAAGGGGCTTTCGGCAGCGTCGATTGGCGCACTACTGGAGCTTGACGGCGTGAAAGTGACGCTGATGAAGCTTGATCCGTACATAAACGTAGACCCCGGCACGATGAGCCCATACCAACACGGCGAGGTCTTCGTAACGGACGATGGCGCGGAAACCGACTTGGACCTGGGCCACTACGAAAGGTTCGTATCCACCCGGATGGGGAAAGTTAACAACGTAACCACAGGCAGGATTTACGACACAGTAATCCGCGCCGAGCGCGAAGGGAAATACCTGGGTAGCACCGTGCAGGTAATACCGCACATTACCGATGAAATAAAACGCCGCATCATTGATGCGTCCGAAGGGTTTGATGTGACCATCTGCGAAATCGGAGGCACGGTGGGCGATATCGAATCACTCCCCTTCCTGGAAGCGATACGCCAGTTCAAATTCGAGGCTGGCCCACGGGATGTTGCCTATATACACGTGGCGCTTGTGCCATACATCAAAAGCGCGCAGGAACTGAAAAGTAAACCTACCCAGCATTCCGTGAAGGAACTGAGGGAGATAGGCATTGTGCCGGATGTACTGCTTTGCAGGACGGAGAGGCCGATGCCGGAAGAGATGAAGAAAAAAATATCGCTTTTCTGCAACGTGCGGCAAGAGTGCGTTATTAACGCCATAGACGTGGAAACAATCTACGACCTGCCGCTGGTCTTCCGCAAGGAGGGGCTGGACAAAATATTGGTGAACCTGCTGGACCTGAAGGCGGAGTTGCGGGAGCCGGAACGCTGGCGGTCTATTGTGGGAAAAGTCCTGCGCCCCGAAAAAAGGGTGAGTATCGCCGTGGTGGGCAAATATGTCGGACTGCAAGAGTCATACAAGAGCTTGGTGGAAGCGCTGGTTCATGGCGGCATAGCAAACAACTCCGGAGTGGATATCAAGTGGATAGACTCCGAGAAAATAACCGATGAAAATGCGGAAAGCACTTTCGCCGGATGCGGCGGCATACTTGTCCCCGGCGGGTTCGGCACGCGGGGCGCGGAAGGCAAGATAACCGCCGTACGTGTTGCCAGGGAACGCAAGGTGCCGTTTTTCGGCATCTGCCTAGGAATGCACTGCGCCGTGATAGAGTACGCGCGCAACGTAAGCAAAATCCCGGGTGCCAACAGTTTCGAGTTCGACGAGGCCTCCCCCAACCCCGTTATAGACCTTATGCCTGACCAAAAAGGAAAAGATAAAGGCGGGACAATGCGCCTTGGCGCCTATCCCTGTATGCTACGTAAAAGTTCACGCGCCTTCGAGGCATATCACAGTACGGAAATATCCGAAAGGCACAGGCACCGCTACGAGTTCAACAATAAATACAGGATGCAACTTGAGGACAGCGGCATGGTCATCAGCGGCCTCTCGCCGGACGGGAACCTTGTGGAAATAGTCGAGGTCGAGAACCACCCGTGGTTCCTTGCTGGCCAGTTTCACCCGGAGTTCAAATCATCGCCGCTCAATCCGCATCCGCTGTTCGTGGCGTTTATCAACGCCGCAGGCAAGTCGGAGTACCTGCTGTAAATGGTGTCCCAAAGGATCGTTACCGTCGGCAACCTGAAAATCGGCAACCACCTTCCGTTCACGCTGATTGCCGGGCCGTGCGTGATAGAAAGCGAAAAGAGCGCGCTTCTGGCCGCAGAGAAATTGAAGAGAATAGCGGAAGACCTGAACATCGGCCTGATATACAAGTCCAGCTATGACAAGGCAAACCGCTCGTCCATAAAGTCGTTTCGCGGTATCGGCATGAGGCGTGGCCTCTCCATACTGAACAAAGTCCGCAACAAGTTCGGCCTTCCGGTGGTTTCCGACGTCCACAACGAAATGGAAATTCCAGCCGCCGGAGCGGAATTGGACGTGATACAGATACCGGCGTTTCTGTGCAGGCAAACAGACATGCTGATTGCCGCGGCGCGCACCGGCAAAACCATAAACATAAAAAAAGGGCAGTTCATGGCCCCTTGGGACATGGCGAAAGTGGCCGAAAAGGTTGTAGCCTCCGGCAACGAACGGGTTATGCTCACAGAGCGCGGCACATCGTTTGGCTACAACAACCTGATAAATGATTTTCGTGGCCTGGCGATCATGGCCAAACACGGTTTTCCGGTCATATACGATGCCACCCACTCGGTGCAGTTGCCGGGCGCGATGGGGGAATCGTCCGGCGGCGAACGCCAGTATGTACCGGCGTTGAGCCGCGCCGCAGTAGCTGTGGGAGTTGCCGGAATTTTTCTGGAGGTACATCCAGACCCGGATAAGGCCCCATGCGACGGGCCGAATATGCTAAAGCTTAAAGACCTTCCCAAACTGCTGGAAGGCCTCCAGCAGATAGACAGGCTTGTAAAAAATATCTAGCGGGGTATTGAAAAACCCTTGAGGGCTGTCATTAAGAGCATGTTCGCTACGCTCAGGGAAGAGCCACGGTTGGCGGCGGGATGTTCAATCGGCGCCGAAATTGTAAAGCACTACCGCAAAAACGCCCGGCCTGAACGGGGATTTTGTGAAGGGGCTGGCCTGCGCATCGTTCAGGTAATATGTCAGCGACCCAAAAAACATGGAGCTCCAATGGCCCGATATCTGGTACGTTAATCCCACATTGGTTTTGACGCTACCAAATCCCTGGTCTGCCTTAAAAACCTGCATGTAGGGAGTGGCATATTTCACGCTGTAATACGCTTCGGCGTAATCGGCATCCATCCAGCTCAACGATATGCCAGCGTTCACGCCCAGCGGCTCCCCTCTCCTCCACATCTGGCTCCATCCAACATCCACAACCTTGCCAAAATACATGTTTGAAGGGCGGCCCGGCTCATCGTAGCTGGAGCGGATTTCCGAATAGTTCAGGGACGCCTTGAAACTTCCTATAGGCGTGAAGGAAGAAACATCAAAAAAATAAATCGGGGAACTATCCAGTTTTTGCGTCCCCACCAACTCATCCTGGTTCCCATCGTACCCCCAGCCTACGTGCGAGGTGCGCCTGTGGCCTCCGTAGCGCAGGCCGCCACCGGCAGAAATGCCGTGCCCCAGGCTTTGGCGCACCCCTGCCCTGTCCATTTCGTAATAGAAAGTGGTGGCATCCATCTTGTAATGCGCCGAAAGAAACGGCAATGCCACAACTTTGTACGATTCGGAGCCGTCGTACTTGGGAACAAGCGCCGCACCCGCGCCGAGTACCAGCTTCCAGTTTTTATTTTCCGGATTTTCATCCGCCAAGGCAAAACCGGCGCACTGGGTAAAAAGGACTATCCCGAAAATAACGCCAACCAATGATTTCATGGATGGGTATCAGACCAATTTGATGTCGAGCATAAAGTAACCTCGAAAATAAATATTTCCTCCCCATTCAAGGGGAGGTGCAGGTGGGGTTATAAAAAACCTCCCCTTCATCTCCTCCTTGTGAAGGAGGGGAATTACCTATATATGATATTCAGTTAGTATCAGTCACGATGCGCACCCGTTGTTTTACGGCAGGGAATTGATGGCCGTCTTGTCCTTGGATTCCAGCCTGCTACTGCCCATCAGGAACTTGTCTATCTCCCGCGCACATTCGCGCCCTTCGGAGATAGCCCACACAACCAGCGATTGGCCCCTGCGCATGTCGCCAGCCGAGAAGATTCCCTTTACGCTCGTCTGGTAGTCTGCGCCTGTTTTCACATTGCCACGCTCGTCCTTTTGTATGCCAAGCTCTTCGATAAGCCCCTTTGGGTCGGTGTATAAAAAGCCCATGGCAAGGAATACTACATCCGCCTTGCAAACGGCCTCGGTGCCGGGAATCTCTTCAAATTTCGAAGGGCTAACCCAGTTCAGTTTCACATATTTTGCGCCGCTCACATTTCCCTTGGCATCCTTCAGGAACTCCTTGGAAAGCACCGACCATTCCCTGGCACATCCTTCCTCCTGCGATGACGAGGTGCTAAACATTCTGGGGCCGGGGTAAACAGGCCACGCTGTTTCTTCAGTGCGGGTTTCCGGCGGCTTTGGCAAAAGCTCTATCTGCTTTACGGACGCCGCCTTTTGCCGAATGGAGGTGCCTACGCAGTCGGAGCCGGTATCTCCACCGCCGATTACAAGCACATGCTTTCCCGTAACCAATATTTCCATATCCTTCGGGATGGCATCGCCAGCCACACGCTTATTGTTTTGCGCCAGGAATTCCATGGCAAAGTGTATCCCCTTCGCGTCGCGCCCAGGTATTGCCAGGTCGCGGGGAATTGTGGCTCCGCAGGCAAGCGCCACCGCGTCAAAATCCTTTTTCAGGGACGTGGCCGAAACGTTTACGCCCACATTGGCGTTCGTCACGAATTTTACTCCCTCCGCTTCCATCAATTTCACGCGGCGATCCACAATATCCTTGCCCAGCTTGAAGTTCGGAATGCCGTACTGCAATAATCCGCCTATCCTGTCCGCCCTCTCGTAGACCGTTACATTGTGCCCCGCCTTGTTCAGCTGGGCGGCAAGGGCAAGCCCCGAAGGGCCGGAACCGATTACCGCCACTTTTTTTCCTGTGCGGAAAGCAGGGACATGCTGTTTCATACGCCCCTCTTCAAACGCACGCTCAATAATGGCCAGCTCGATATTTTTTATGGCTACCGGTTTCTCGATAATGCCAAGCACACACCCGTATTCGCACGGAGCCGGGCAAACCCTCCCCGTAAATTCCGGAAAATTGTTGGTGCTAAGCAGCGATTTCAGCGCCTCTTCCCATTTGCCATGGTACACATGGTCGTTAAAATCCGGCATGATGTTGTGCAACGGGCAGTTGGGATGGCAAAACGGCGTGCCACAATCCATGCACCGGGCGCCTTGATGTTCAACGCTTTCCTTAGAGAGCGGGATAAGGAACTCCCCGTAATTTTGGATCCTTTTTTCAACCGGCTCGTACCGGTGGCCTTCCCGCTTGTATTCCCTGAAGCCGTCTCGTTTTCCCATACTTTTTCCCAATATCCGCCCGGCTTTATACCGCTACGGCTTTCCTGTTGTTTTCTGCGGCCATCTCCGCCAGCGCCCTCTTATAGTCCCCCGGCATCACTTTCATGAACCTGGGCAACTGGCTATCCCAGTTTTCCAATATCCCCTTTGCGTGCGGACTACCGGTGTAGTTAAGATGGCGTTCCACCATTCCTTTTACCTCGGCAATTTCATCCTTGTCCGAGAGCGGCTCCAGCGCGACCATCTCCGTATTGACGCGCGACCTGGAAAGCCCATCGCCATCCAGCACATAGGCTATTCCGCCGCTCATTCCTGCGGCGAAGTTTTTGCCCACCGGGCCGAGGATAACCACCCTGCCGCCGGTCATATACTCGCAGCCGTGGTCGCCCACCGCTTCCACCACCACATTCGCGCCGGAGTTGCGGACGCAAAAGCGCTCGCCACCCATGCCTTGTATATAAGCCTCGCCGCTTGTCGCGCCATATAGGGCTAC
>JAHFEI010000187.1 GCA_023248615.1 Nitrospinales bacterium
CCAAAAACATATGCCCGTCCAGCCAGTAGCGGATAGGCCCCACGTCCGTCATAAACCGGAAATGTTTCCTTAGGGAATAGAACATCATCAGCACGAAACAGCCGGAGCCTATCCATCCCATCAGGTGCCATATGCCGTGGTTCGGCTCCTTGGCCTCCTTGTACGATGTCAGCCCTTCCTTGTTCAGCATTTTCACAAAGCTGAACGGCTGGTCTGTCATCTGGAAGTAACTTTCCATCATTATGAGGACAATTATGGCCGTCCCCATAGCCACAAGGATGAATGGGAATACCTTGCTACCCTCCGCCGCGAGTTTATTATGCTGTCTCATAGTTTATGCCGTTTCTCCAGGGTGAATTGTGGTCAACTAGATTTTTATGCCGTAACGCTCCAGCTTCTTGTAAAGGCGGGAGCGATGGATACCAAGCAACTTTGCCGCCTTGAGCTTGTTCTGTCCCGTTTTGGCCAGCGCATCAAGTATCAGCTTTTTTTCCGCATCGTCCAGCGACATGTTTTCGCCGTCCGCAGTCGCCGCCGGAACAGGCGAACCAGCAGAGAGCGGCGAAAGCTGGATATGCTTCGCATCTATAACGTCGGCCTCCGGGATGGCAAAACAGCGCTCCATGACATTTTGGAGTTCGCGCACATTCCCCGGCCAATCGTGGGCAAGGAGCGCGTGCATAGCCTCCTCCGTCACCCCCTTAACAGACCTTCCGAACTTGGCGTTGAATTTCGAGATTATCCCCTGTACAAGGATAGGGATATCCTCCTTGCGTTCACGCAGGGTCGGAAGCTTTATGTTCAGTACGTTTATCCGGTAATAGAGGTCTTCCCGAAGCCTGCCGTCCTTCACCGCCTTTTCAATGTTTATGTTCGTTGCCGCTATCAGGCGAACGCTAACCGGAATCTCTTCAGGACTGCCGACCATACGGACTGTGCCTTCCTGCAAAACGCGAAGTAGCTTAGCCTGCACATCGGGAGACATCTCGGTTATCTCATCCAGAAAAATCGTGCCGCCGTCCGCAGCCCTGAAAAGCCCCTCGGAAGCCGTGTTTGCCCCGGTGAAGGCACCCTTTTTGTGGCCGAACAGCTCGCTCTCGATAAGCTCGGAGGGAAGCGCCGCGCAGTTCACCGCAATAAACGGCTTGCTTGCCATGGTGGAACTGTAATGTATCCCCTTGGCGACAAGCTCCTTTCCGGTACCGCTTTCGCCGCAGATTATCACAGGGCTACTAATCCCCGCCGCGCCACGCATCTTCTCATAAACCTCATTCATCGCACGGCTGTTGCCGATTATATTTGAATACTGGTACTTTTCCTTCAGTTCACCGGCAAGCCGGTTTATTTCCCTGTCCTTGGCCTCAATCTGGTGCTTCAGCTCCTTTATGCGTAGCATGGCGCGGATACGGGCGGAGAGCTCGTCCATGTCAAAGGGCTTGGTAACATAATCATCCGCACCGATATCAAAGCCCTTTATCCTGCTCTCCTTGTCATCCTTGGCTGTCAGGATGATTATCGGCATGAAAACACCTTTTTTCATCTCTCTCATCTGTCGGCAAGTCTCAAATCCGTCCATAGCTGGCATCATCACATCGAGTAGCACAATGTCCGGTTGCACTTCATGGAGCAATTTAAGTGCCTGAGCGCCACTATCAGCAGAAATAACCCGATAATCACGCCGCTTCAGGCGAGATTCAAGCACGGCACAATTATCAACATCATCATCCACTATCAGAATCAATGGTTTTTCCATAAGGCCAATGCTAGCACAAGAAAAGACTATTTTCTTACCATTCTGAGCCGATTCAGGACAGATGACGAGTCACGACCGTTTTCAGGACATAGATGTCCTCTTCAAAACATAACCTAAATTCGCAACCAACTGTATTTTAACGGCACTATTTTTTTGTTCCATGGGCATATGCTTTGCATTAAAATGGGAAAGCAACAGATGAATGGAGGCCAATAGGATATCGTGATAAGCATAAAACATGGTAGCAAAATGTCGTTATTCCACATAAGAAAAGCGGCGCTTCCCGCAATCATCGCTCTTCTTGTAGTCGTTGCCGGTTGTGGTAGCGCCAAGGAGGATGCTACGGCTTCTTCTACTTCTTCCACTACCGCCTCCACCGCCGCCGATTGGAGTAGTTTTGGAGTAAAAACAAAAACCGACACTACCGGCGCCTCCGCAGTCAACCATGACGATTACAAGGCGGGAGATCACGCAACCCTTACCTGTAACGACTGCCATGCGGCGGCGAAACCCGACCCGGTTACCGGACAGGCGCAATACGCCGCAAGGGAGGCCATCTGCGTTACATGCCATGCGCTCTCAAAATACACCGCGACTAATGTCAACCATACGGCCAAAAATACCGGTACGCAGTGCAACAAATGCCATTATTCCGCAAAGGGCGCCACCACTGGAATTGCCGGATGGCGTAGCCCTGTAACCACCACATCCGCGCCTACCAAACGAACGCGTGTAGACCACGCAAAATGGCATCCCGACGTAAAGGGAACATGCCTGGACTGCCACAACACCGCCGATATTGCATCCTTCCCCACCACCACGCATACGGCGGCGAAGGGACGCACCACCGCTTGTGAGACCTGCCATTTCTACAAGAGCGGCAAGTGGGGCGGCGGACACTCGGCAGTAACCAGCGGATGCACCTCTTGCCACTCCAAGCACTACTCTGGCTACCAGTGCGAATGGTGCCATACGGGTGTGGCCGCAGGAGGCTTCACGAGTTGGGCGCTATCTTTCGACAAGCATACCCACCGGTCTTGGAATTCGAATTCCTGCGCGGCATGCCACGGCGCCGGCGGGAGTGGCAATTGAGCCTATATGGGACGCGCCTGAAAAATGGTGTCCCCATTTTGGGGGAAATGTAGATGCGATTATGCTACTTTGGTGCCCTGAGGCTGTCCGAATAACGATTGCGCCCACCTGACAACAGGCGGTGCCGGAATGAAGGGGGATAAGGAGAGGCGTGAATCCGTTTAAAACCATACTGTCATTAACTGCCGCAGTGTTTTTGTGCTCCTTGCAAAATGCCGCCGCAATTGACCTCTCAAAGGTCACTCTAAACGGTTATATAGACCTTGAATATACGGTGGCGGATTATGGCGATACGCCAAACCAAAATAACGGGGCCTTCCACCAGCACCACCTGAGTTTCCTCCTTGATATCCCGGTAAACGAACAAGTTTCCGCCTACACCCATATTGAGTTCGACCATGGCGCAAACACCAGCGTGAAAAACGGCGGCGATATTATCGTGGAAAACGCATTTATACGCTACCTCGTCTGCGATGAAGTGCAACTCCGGTTCGGCAAGGCGCTCACGCCGTTCGGTTACTACAACGAAATACACGACTCCACCCCGGCGTTCATATCGGTTTTTATACCAAGGACCATTTACAGGGTAGACGAAAGGGGCGGCAAACCAATGTTCCCCAAGTGGAATACCGGCATTAACGTGTTGGGTACCGTTGCCATGAAGGCTACAGAACTCGATTATGTGCTGTATGTCGGCAACGGGGAAAACGCCACAGGGACAGGGTCGCCAGCCACCAACGAGGCAGAGGCGGACGACAACAAGAACAAGGCATACGGAGCACGCGTAAATCTACAGCCGAACGACCATACGCAGTTCGGCCTGTCTTACTTCAACGGTGAAAAGGCGACCGGAACTTTAACTATCGTTAATGTCCCCCACTCCACTATGGGCGTTCTTTTCACCACCAATACCTCAAGCTTCAACTTACTCGCGGAATACGCGCAATCCGACGTTAACGGAATAAAAGATGTGGGCGCATACGGACAAGTCACCTATTTCCTCAGCAAAAAATTCACCCCGTATTACAGATATGAATACACGGATCCAAACGACCATATATCCACAGACACGTGGACGGAGCAGATAATCGGGTTGAACATCAAACCGGTAAACAACCTGATATTCAAGATAGAAGCCTCAAATAACCACAGGGAGCGTAACTACACCCCGGCGGTACCCCACGCCGACTTTAACGAACTGCGGATGGCCGTGGCCCTTTATTTTTAATGATGGCAAAAAATATAGCTTTATTGCTAACGCTCATTGCCTTGGCGGCTCCCCTACCGGTGCGCGCCGAGATGGCCGTTATCGTCAACAAGGATAATCCGCTAAAGGCCATGAATAAGGCCGATTTGAGCCTTATATACTTCGGCAAAAAAAAGATGTTTGAGTCCGGCGACGTAATAGTACCGATAGATACCGCGCCGGACAAACCTGCCCGGCAGGATTTTTTCGCAAACATACTCCGCAAGGACGAGGAGTCGTACCGGTTATACTGGGTGCGCATGATATTTTCCGGCAAGGGACAGCCGCCTCTGGCGTTCAAAACCGAAGAGGAGGCGGTGCGGTTTGTAGCGTCAAACAAGGGCGGTATCGCCTTTGTGGATTCAAGCCAAATAACCGGCGACGTAAAGATGCTCCACATCCTTGAAAACGAGTAACCGGCGACTGCCCGCAATCCCCATCCGCTTTACCATCCACAGGAAACTGTGGGGCATACTGGTATTTTTTCTTATTGTGGTGGTTATCAGCGCCATAGCCACATACGCGGGACTGGTGAAAATAAGCAGGTA
>JAHFEI010000188.1 GCA_023248615.1 Nitrospinales bacterium
CCGGTGCCTAGGAAATAGTGGCATTTATCCGCACATGCCCCGCACTTTACGCAAACGTCCAAATAAAGTTTCAGGGATTTGTATTTTTCTTTCATTTCCCCCAGTTTTGCTATCGCCGCTTCTTTCCAGTTATCTACGCGTTGCGGCGGGAAGCCCTGCATGGTCATCATTTGCGCCGTGGCCGGGTGGATAGCAAGGTGCGCCGAGGCCCCTTTGCAGATGGGCGGGGTCTTTATCGGCCCATCCAGCTTCGGAACTTCAAAATCAGGTTTCGCCATGTTTCGCCATTCCTCTCCGGTTATTTCCGTTACTTCGTAGCCCAGGGGTTTACGTGTCGCACTTCCCTGGTGTTTTCCACCTGTGTTCTCGTGGGGCTGAAGAAAACGCCTCCCGCGTGCAACAGTTTGCTGAACGGGAAGTAGAAGGCCAGCATCAACACCAGCGAGAAATGGATAAGGAACATGGGATGGGCGGGCATTTCAACCGGGCTTAGCATTACCAGTCCCATCAGGAATTCCTTTATTCCCACCATGTCGGAATGCGCCAGGAACTTCAGCGTAAGGCCGGAAAGCCCTATAAAAAGCAAGAGTGCCAGCACAAAATAATCCGCCGGGGATGATATGTAGTCGTACCTGTCCACCATCTTCCGCCTTGCCAGCAGGTAAAGCAACGGAAGCGGCAGTAGCATAGCCACCATCAGCGCATATGGCTGTATCTCCGCCAGCAGGGAAGGTACGGGATTGATGAACAGGCGGATATGCCGCACAAACACGAATACGAGGATTGCGTGGAACGTGTACCCTCCCATCCATGTCCAGCGGTTCCCCTTGAAAAGTGAGGCGAATGTTGTCACCTCTATGATGTTTCTTTTTATGACTCCCCATGCCGTGGTGGGGTGGGGCGTTGTCGGTATCTTCAGCGGGGAAGGGGTGGTGGCGTACCCCAATAGCTTGCAGGCTAAGCCGAGGAAGAACACCAATCCCGCCGCGTAGCTCAGCGCCACGAAAAACAGCGACAAGGCGGACAACATTCCCACCGGTAAAATTCCGCCGCCGTTACACGCAACCGGTCGGTTTGGGCAGTCCGGCTATTTTGCAGGCCTGCTTTGCGGGGCCGCCGGGGTACAGCTCGTAAAGGTATTTGGTGTTTCCTTTTTCCTTGCCCAGCTTTTTACCTATTTCCTTGGTCAGGATGCGGATCATCGGCGCAATCTTGTATTCGTTATAATATTCGCGCAGGAAGTTCACAACTTCCCAGTGGGACTGTGTCATTTCCACTGCCTCGGTTTTCGCCAGCGCTTCCGCCACTTCCTTGTCCCAATCATCTATGTTGACGAGATACCCATCCTCATCGACTTCCAGTTTCTTGCCTGCCATTTCCAATGTCGCCATCTGCCCCTCCTAGTTTTAAATTGACCTTATTTATAGACGCCCAGCAACGCGCCTTTCGCGCGAGATGTTTTGGAAAATGCGGTTTTTTCCGCAAACGATACAAAATCGGCGGCCCACGAAGGGCATCCAAGATGGTGCAGGTGCGCAAACGACGCCGTCACGTTTTTGTAAACAATCCCGTCGTGCCTGCCGTCTATGCCCGTTCCGCGCACCACGCGGTATGCGAAATCTGCATGGCCGAGGTTCACCACTTCGCCGTAGTGGAATTCGTGCGCCTGTACCTTCCCGGCACGGCCCATCCATGGAGATTTGCCGGTTGGTTCCAGTGTCATGTAGCCGTGGCCTTTCGGTTTTTGGCGGATTACCACGTCGCAATCCAAAACTCCTGCCATCCGCGCACTCCTGCCCTCGTAGGATACGCTTCGGGAGAGGTAAATAAGCCCGCCGCACTCCGCGTGGACGGGCATGCCGTTTTCCACGGCATCCTTTATCTCGGCTCGCATATGGCTGTTCGATTCGAGCTTGTCCATCAGCATTTCCGGGAAGCCGCCGCCAATGTACAGCGCGTCCAGCCGTTCCGGCAGGCTCTCGTCGCGGGTGGCGTTCACCTGCACCAGTTCCGCTCCGGCCATCCGCAATGCTTCCAGGTTTTCGGGATAGTAAAAGGTAAACGCCTGGTCCATAACCACACCAATTCTTGTGCGCGATGGGGGAGGGGAGGCCTCGCCGATTTCTACATCTTCCATTGCCGATGCTGAACCGGCTATCGCTATTACTTTGTCGACATCCACCGCGTAGGCCACCTGCCGTTTGATGGTCTCTACCAATGCTGGCAGGTTCTCATTCTCCTTCACAGGCACAAGCCCAAGGTGCCGCTCCAGTATTTCCATCTCATCGGTTTTTCGTATCGCTCCGAGGATATCAACTGCACAGTACCTTTCGATAACCGCACGGAGCTTTGCCTCGTGACGAGAATTGCCGACCTTGTTAAGTATTACTCCGGCAATCCGGATATCCGGTTCGAACATCTTGTAGCCGATTAGCAGAGGGGCGATGCCGCGCGTTGTGCCGCTTGCATCCAGTACCAGTATCACCGGTGCGTCCAGCCTGCGGGCTAGGTTCGCGGCGCTTCCTTCGCCATCTACCCCAACGCTGTCATGTAGTCCCTTGTTACCCTCTATCAGGCTGATGTCTGCTTTTCCGGCATGCCGTTTAAATGTCGCGTAAAGCGTTTCCCAGCCGAACATAAAGTTATCGAGGTTGCGGCATTCCCTGCCGGAAGCTGCCGAAAGCCACATAGGGTCGATGAAGTCGGGACCTTTCTTGAATGGCTGTACTTTAAGCCCACACTCCGCAAGCGCGGCGCAAAGGCCCACCGTTGTGGTGGTCTTGCCCGCGCTTTTGTGCGTGGCAGAAATTACGACCCTGGGAAAACTCTTTTTCATAGCCGCCTCAAACCGTGCATATCCAGCCGCAGGGAGATAGTCCGAAACCTTCCGGGAAGCTCGCGCACACTCCCGCCTACGACTATTGTAGAAGAATATCCCGCGTATTTCATGTCATTTCCCTATAATCCCATGCCCATTTCTATATACCCGCTAGGGCAAACCTCCGAGCATATGTGGCAACCGAAGCATCTTGTATAATCGGAAAACATTTTTTGCCCGACCGGCCTGTTTTTGTCCTTGCTTACGGCATCTCTTGGGCAAAATATACGGCAACGGTCGCATGTGAAGCAAAGGCCGCAACTCATGCACCTCTTGGCCTCGCTAATGGCCTCATCTAGGGCAAGCGACTTGTTGACCTCTTCAAAACTACTGACTCGTTTTTCCAAGGGTAACTCTTCCTCGTTGTTGCGCGGAGCTTCCGGATAGTAATCCAGTTTCATATCCGTGTGCTTTACGGGCCGCGGTGGCGGCGGCTCCTTGTAAGGGTGGCTATGAAGATACGCATCTATAGCCCGCGCAGCTTTCCTGCCGTGGCCGACTGCAGTAACGGCGATATCAACGCCCACCACATCGCCACCGGCAAATACGCCGGGCGTGGAAGTCTCCCTTACCGGGCTGTTGTCTATCCATGAATTTTTGTTTGCCAGTTCATCCATTCCCGCAAGGTCTGGCTCTTGGCCTACTGCGGATATCACGGTAGACGCTTCAACGGTGAACTCCGAGCCTTCTATCGGCATGGGGCGGCGCCTGCCCGACTTGTCTTTTTCGCCGAGTTCCATCCTGATGCATTTCAAGCTTACATTCCCTTTGCCACTATTGGACCCTATGCTTGTTGGAGACGCTAAAAAGTGGAGCTTTACGCCTTCCAGTTCTGCGGCTTTTACCTCCTCCTCGATGGCGGGCATTTCGTCCCTCGTCCTTCTGTACAGAAGGGTGACATCGGCCCCAAGCCTCCTGCTTACCCTTGCGGCGTCTATTGCGGTGTTGCCGCCTCCAACAACAACCACATGGTTGCCGACGCCTATTCTCTCATCCTTGTTTATCCTGTAAAGAAAATCCACGCCGCGTAGCACATTGGGAAGCTCTTCTCCGGGGATGCCGAGTTTGACTCCCCTCTGCGCGCCTACGGCAACGTATATCGCGTCGTAATCTTTTCTCATCTGCTGGAAGGAGATATCCGCGCCGCCTGCCTTGGTGTTACATTTCAGATCAACGCCGAGGTCAAGGATGTTTTGTATCTCCGCGTCTAGTATCTCCCGTGGGAGGCGGTATTTGGGTATGCCGTACCGGAGCATGCCGCCAGCCTTTTCAGCCGATTCAAAAACGGTTACCTTGTAACCCCTCCTGGCAAGTTGATACGCGCACGACATGCCGGATGGGCCCGCCCCGATTACCGCGATCTTTTTGTCCCTTTTCTTCTCGGTGAGCCTTTTGAGTTTCAGCCCTCTTTTAATGCCGTGGTCTCCCACAACACGCTCAAAATTGTTTATTGCAACCGAGCCGTCCTTGTAGAGCCTGTTACACCCGCCTTCGCATGGGTGTGGGCAAACCCTTCCGTGAACTGCCGGGAATGGGTTCTTGTCCGTAAGGACATACCACGCCTCGTCGAATGCCTCATCGGTGGACTTGTTATTCTCCTTGGCTTGGGCAACAGTGGTAATGTATCCCCGGATATCCTCGCTGGTGGGGCAACTGCTCCTGCATGGCGGCATCCTCCTTACATAGACAGGACACTTCCAGCTTTCGCCATGCAGGAGCAG
>JAHFEI010000189.1 GCA_023248615.1 Nitrospinales bacterium
GCCCGGCGTGGCGCAACTGTTGCAAATGTTGCGAGGTGTTGGCGACGGACATGCCGGAAACTTCGGCAAGCCTTTCCACGCTTTTTTCGCCCTGCGCCATAAATTCCAAAAGCTCCAGCCTGTGCGAATTCGAGAGCGCTTTCCCGACGCGGGAAAATTGTTCAAACAGCCTGCTTTTGGGACTATCGGTAGCCATGCGGATATAACCTCATCTGATATCTATTGAGTAACTCCTAAAGTTTCGTCAGGATATTCTATATTGGTTCCGGCGTAAAAAGAAATTTTATGGCCTTTATTCCCGGATGGCAAGCGCTCGGGTTCGCCGTGGGGCGGCGGCGCGAATAAATCTGAAAACGGCACAATGATTGCTCTATAAAAGTAGGTGGCCAGCTTTGTATTCAAGTGCTTAATTGAATGCTTCGGCGATTGACTTGGTTTAAGACGTAACGAGATGGTGGAAGGAGAGCAGTTTTATGAAAAAGGCATTGTCGTTATATTTGGGTGCCGCGATAGTTTGCATGGCGGCCATACTGTCGCCTTCTCTGGCGAGAGCCGAGGGGGATCCGGAATCTGTAAGCGGTGAGGTGACAATAGAAATAACGGTCGATGCGCCTGCGGACAACAAAGACACTAGGCTTTGGGTTCCGTTGCCGGTCTCAAACGAATTTCAGACAATCGAGGACGTGAAGGTAGAGGGGAATTTCACCAACCAAAGCAAGACCAAGGAAAAAACCACCGGGAACAACATCCTGTACGCCGATTGGAAAAAGCCTTCCAGCGAGCAGAGGAAGCTTGTGCTCTCTTTCAAGGCTACGACACACCAGCGGGTTAATAGGGATTTCACGGAAAGCGATTCGCCATTCCCGGCGGACGTTAAACCGTTCATGGCCGCCGCGCCGCTTATCCCCACAGGCGGCAAGGTTAAAAATATTGCGGATGACGTAGTGAAGGGGAAAACGAAGGTCTCCGAGAAGGCCCGCGCCGTTTACGATTGGGTTGTGGACAACACGGTAAGGGATCCCAACGTGGTGGGATGCGGCGTTGGCGATGTGGAGCAGACGCTCGTTTCAAAATCCGGCAAGTGTGTTGATTTAAGCTCGGTTTTCGTATCTGTGGCACGGTCGGCGGGAATCCCCACGCGGGAAGTTTTCGGCCTGCGCCTTGGCAAGACAGACGGCGTTTCAGACATGACGAAGGGGCATCACTGCTGGAGCGAGTACTACATTCCCGGAGCGGGCTGGGTTCCTGCGGATCCGGCGGACGTAAGGAAGGCGATACTCGAAAAGAAGCTGGAAAACAGCCCGGAAGAAGCGGCGAAGTACCGCGAGTATTATTTCAACGGGCTTGACCCTTTCAGGATAGTCCTCGCCACAGGCGGCAGGGGCTACTACCTCAACCCCAAGCAAAAAGGCGGGCCGCTGAACTATTTTATGTACCCATATGCGGAGGTTGACGGGAAACCGCTGGACTGGCTTGCCGCGCAAAAGGAACTGAAGTACAAGGTCACTTTCAAAAAATCGTAACCTTGGCGGGTAACAACAGGAGGAGCAAAGATGCGTAAGGTATTGGCTATCGCAACAATTTTGGGCTGTATTTTTATTGCCCCGGCATTATCAACGGCGGCGGATGCACCGCCACACAAGGTAACGGTTTCCGGCGATCCGTGTACCGTTCCGCTTGCGAAAAAAGTGGGCGATGCGTTTTCCAAAAAAACGGGCATAGAGGTTGTGTTCTCGTCCGGCAAATGCCGGAGCGGCGTGGCGGAGGTGTTGGGCGGAAATGCCGATATCGGTTTGGCGACGTTCAATTTCGACAAGGACACGCTGGATAAAAGCCTGAAGGATTTCGTCGTCGGCAAAGCGCCTATTGTCATGGTGGTCAACAAATCGAACAAGGTGGGCAACCTCTCGCTCGCCGACCTGAAAGGGATACTTGCCGGGAAAATCCGGAACTGGAAAGAAGTGGGCGGCAAGGATATGGAGATAAAGAACGTGCTTCTACAGCCCTGCGTCACCGAAAGGATGGCCTACCAGGCGGAGCATTACGGACACGACATCAACAGGCTGAAACCGGAAAAGCCGGGCAACCCCGTAACAGGCACAAACGTACTGGTGGAGCAGGATGAGGCGGCAATAGGGATGCAACTCTACGGGCACGAAAGCAACGATGTGAAAGTGCTGACCATAGACGGCAACCTGCCGGACGAGAAAACTTTCCCCGGCAAATATTCCTTTTACGAGGATTACAACCTCGTGACGAAAGGCGAGCCGGCAGGCGCGGTAAAAGAGTACCTCGATTTTTTCCGTGGCGATGAAGGCCAGCGGATACTCGCCTCCATGAAACATATCCCGCTAAAGAAGCTGTAACCGTCCGTTTTCAATATCCGCAGGCGGCATGCGCGGGCAACCACCCGCGCCTGCCACCTGCCTTTTTCCCTTTACCCATGCGGGGAGTAGTCGCCCGGTAAAACGCCTTACGTTTTTTTGGTTAAGCCATTGGATATTCCCGGTTGGGAATATGGTGCAAAACTTGGGAGATGACATTTGGAAGGCAGGTATGCTAAACAATTGGTGAGGTGTTACGGTAACGGCTTTAAACGAGGGTTGATATATTCCAGTAGCGATGGACTTTAGTCTGTCTTGCGCCCATTGGGGCGCAATAATGGCTTTGGGCCATTTCCGGCGCGGTTTGGATATCCAATCCGCGCTTCCTGTAGGATTAATCCTGTTGTTACCACGGCTTGTTAAAGCGTGTCCCAAGTTGTAAAAGTGGGGACCCAAGTTTGGTTGCCTGATTGAGAGGAAATTTGTTGGTATTAATACGATTGCCCCGGCGGCTCGCCGGGCGGGCGGGGAATGACTATGGCGTCTGACGCGCCGGAGAAACAGGACTCGGCGGCGGAGCGGTTGCAACCGTTCCGGCTTAACAACATCCGCCCGTTTATCCGCGATGCGAACCTTCGCCACCAATCGCAGGTGATACTGGAAAAACTTCTCGACTTCAAGAACGTGGTTGCCGTGAACATGGGGCAGACCTCTACCGAGATGATAGAGAAGCTGTGCAAGATGCTGATGACGGAGGACGTCCATGTGCTACTTAGCCCGCCCACGCCCTCCAAGGATTCCCGCGCAGACACCAAGCTGGAGGCGCTTAACGATTTTCTGCTGAACGTGCAGGCGCGGCTGAAACAAAGCGGCAAGGATGCGGAAAAAGTCAGCCGCTACATGTCGAAAATCGTGCCGATACTGGAGGAGGCGGAGAACTACCAGATTCGGATGAAGTACATCATGGCGCTGGCGGAGTTCCGCATTACCGATGCGTTCATACTGCCGTATCCCGAGAGCACACAGGTGGCCGACCAGATAAAAGAGCGGTACCCGATAATGCTTAATTACCTTATCGAGCATTTTACCGAGAAGGAGGAACGGCTCCAGAAAATAGCGGACAGCAAGGCCGAGGCCGCCCTCTCGGAGCGCAGGGAGCAGGCGCAAAAACTTATGAAGCAGGGCGAGGATTACAAGAGGACGGGCAATTTTGAAGAGGCGGTGCAGTGCTTCAATAAGGCGATAGAGGTGTTGCCGGACGACCCAGGCGCGTACATAGAAAGCGGAAGGGGATACACAAAACTTAAAAAATATTCCCGCGCCATACAGAGGTTCACGGAAGCCGAGGAAGTGGCGAACGACATGCCGGTGCCAAACCAGGAAATTGGCTCCGTGCGCATCATGCAGGTAAAAGAGATGATCGCGCAGGGGAAAGACCCGGATAGCCCAGAAGTGGCAAAACTGCTGGACGAGGCAATGTTGAACTACAAGAGGGCGCTGAGCAAGGCGGTAGACTTGAAACCGCTACACCAGGACGACGATACGGACAGGAGCGCCGAAGCGGTAGCGAAGATAGCCGGGTCGATATTCAAGCTGGAGCTTACCGAAACGCTTGGCTCGCGCCACGCGATGGTGAAGGAGCTTGGCGCGCTTGCGAGGGATTCGCTACAAAGCGCGGTAAAGGACAGCACCACGGACAACCTGCCGCCTTCGCAGATGATATGCCTTGCGCTTGCCGAGGTGGACAAGGGAAATTTCGGCGAGGCGGAGCAACTTTTGTTCCGCGCCGCCGAAGACAAAAAATATTTGCTGGAGGCGTTCCGGGAACTCAACTACATGGGTACGCAGGTGCGCACCAAGATAGGTGTGGACGATGCGATACGCCTGTACCGCAAATTGCTGGAGAAAGACCCGCCGAACAAGGCGGCGATACATTACAACCTTTCCGTCGCCTTGTACGTAAGCGGGGACAGGACGGCGGCCGCCGGTTCCATAGTGCAGGCGGTGTATACCGACCCTTCTTTGCCGCAGGACGAGATGTTTTTCCGCAACGTGGAAGTGGTGAAACTTATGGAGCGCCTGTTGGAGCTTTTCGCACTGGTGAAAAATAACGAGGGGAAAATCCGGCCCCGGCAAAAGGCCGTAGAGCAGGCACCGGCGTCATCGCGGCGCCGCCCGCTTCCCAACGCGAAGTTTGCCGGGTACAAGGCGAAGTTCGAAGGACTGATATTGCAAGACCGGGCAAAAGCGTTGAAGGCGCTTTACGAGCTCGT
>JAHFEI010000190.1 GCA_023248615.1 Nitrospinales bacterium
ATGTAGAACCCCATCAACAGCGCGATGGGGATGGTTGCGAAAATCGTGAAAGTTCCCCACGGGCTGTTTGCCAGCGCGTTCACCACCGCCAGGCCAAGCCCCGCCAGCGATACGATGATGACGAAAAGTATGGCGAGCGAGGCGGCGAGGCCACCTACTGGGCCTATTTCGTCTTTTACAATCTGCGCCAGCGATTTGCCGTTGCGCCGCACCGAAGCGGAAAGCACCACCATGTCATGCACCGCGCCTCCCATTACGGAGCCGACGAGTATCCAAAGGAAACCGGGCAGGTAGCCGAACTGCGCCGCCAGCATCGGCCCGATAAGCGGCCCCGCTCCGGCGATTGCCGCGAAGTGGTGGCCGAACAACACCCACCTGTTGGTGGGGTGGTAGTCCATGCCGTCGTTCAGCCGGTGCGCGGGGGTAACGTACTTTATATCCAGCGCCAGCACCTTGCCAGCGAGGAACGAAGCGTACAGCCGGTAAGCGATAACGTATACGGATGCGGTGGCTACCACCAGCCACAGCGCGTTTACCTTTTCCTGCGGGTTGATTATTCCCACCACCACCGCCAGCGACGATGCGGCGATAAACGCCATCAGGCCCCAAAAGATTTTTTTAAGCATCCGTAATTTGTAACGCGAAACCCACCGTTAGTCAATTGGGTTGTAGGGACATTGTAGTGGCTGGTTTGGAACCTGCCCAAGCGTGAGGCGCTACTGGGCCATATCCTCGAATACGGTGGGGGCGTGTTGCGCCAGCACCGCGAGTATTTGGGAGCAGATATCGCGTATCTCCCACTGCGCACCTTTCTCGGTGCGCACATCCATGATATGCCGCCACTCGCGGAAATTGGCGGAAACTACTATCTCGCTCGTTACCGCGTTGGGAAGCACAAAACGCGCATCCTCTTTGCGGATATCCATGGCTTTCAGTTTCGCGTAGGCATCGCGGCTACTGTTGATAAGCCCGTTAAATACTTCCAGCGCCTCCGGGTTCCCCTGTATGGAAGGAGGGATGACGATATGGAAATCGTGTTCGTCCACATACCTTTGCGATTGCTGGGAGAAAGAGGCCATCCGGTGGCGCACTATCTGGTGTGTAAAGCTACGCGACCCGCCGGTGATGCGGAACGTAGCGCTGGCATGCTCCAGTACGGAATGGTGTCCGTTTTTTATTATCATGCGGATGAAGCGTTTGTGGGAGTCGTCCGCCATCTTATCGAACGACAGGTAGCATGTGCGCCCCGCCTCTTCGATAAGCCTCTCGGCATTTGGCGTGATAGCCAGCAGTTCAACTTTTGCCGTATCGCTCACGATTTAATATCCCCCGCTTTTCGTACTATAATTGCCGCTATGTTACACGATTTGCGCCCGTCCTGCCCCCAAAAAATAGTGGATGCTGAATGAAGGGGATGATTCTTGCCGCCGGGTATGGCGAGCGTTTGCGGCCCGAAACGGACAAGAAACCGAAACCGCTTTTTGCCATAGGCCAAACGTGCATGATACGCAACGCCATCGGCTACCTGTTGCGCCACGGCATCACCGAGATGGCCGTGAACCTGCACCACCTGGGGCATATGATTAAGGAAGAGATTTCCAAAAACCCGCCTGCCGGAGCAACCATCCACTTCGTTAACGAAGCGGTGATTATGGGTACCGCCGGGGGCATTAAAGGCGCCGAGCCGTATATAGGCGATAGCGATTTCGTGGTTATCAACTCCGACATACTGGTGGATTTGGATTTATCGCGGGCAATAGACTTCCATCGCGAAAAAAAGGCGCTTGCCATGCTGGTGGTGCGGCAAAACACGGAGCCACAGCGCACAGGCGTACTGGAGGTTGCGGATGACGGCAGGCTGGTGCGTTTTTTAAATGCGCGGTCGCCGCAATATCCGCCGGGGAAGCATTACCCGCCGATGATGTTTACCGGCATACATATATTCGCGAAAGAGTTTTTTGGGTGTATTCCCGCAGGGAAGCCTGTTAACATCTCCACGGAAGTTTATCCGAAGCTTGTGGAATCGGGAGCGGCGGTCTTCGCTTTACCCCACGCAGGCTATTGGGCGGATATCGGCACTCCCGCCACCTACCGCGCGGCTTGTGAAGACATTAACAAAGGCATTTTTACGCCATACGGGGTATGACAACATGAATGGACTTTATTTCAGCGAAGGGAAACTGTCCTATCGCACAAACCTGCTGATGCCTGTGCCGGGCAAGGGCGAGGCCCTTATAAGGGTAACGAAGGCGGGCATCTGCCACACCGACCTGGAGATAGCGGCAGGGTACATGGATTTTACCGGGGTGCCGGGGCATGAGTTTGTGGGCATCGTGGAAAAAGCGGAGAACCCGGATATTGTCGGCTCCCGCGTGGTTGGCGAGATAAATTGCGGTTGCCACGAGTGCGACTACTGCTCGCGCGGCGACCAGAACCATTGCCCTAACCGCACGGTCTTGGGCATAAAGGGGCGCAACGGCGCGTTTGCGGAATACCTGGCGTTGCCGGAAAAAAACCTGCACCATGTGCCAGACCCGATTAGCGACGAGGACGCGGTTTTTATAGAGCCGCTTTCCGCCGCCTACCGTATTGTGGAGCAGGTGCCGGTGCGCGGCCAAAACGTGCTGGTGCTGGGCGATGGCAAACTGGGGCTTTTGGTGGCGCAAACGCTGGAGATAATGAAGGCCGATGTTACGTTGTGCGGCAGGCATGCAAAAAAACTTGCCGTGATGGATGGCACAAACGTATGCGCCATACGGGAGAACGAACTGAAACCGGGCAAACAGTACGCAGTAGTGGTAGACGCAACCGGCAGGCCGGAAGGGGTGGCAAAAGCCCTTTCGCTTACGCGGGCGCGTGGAAGCCTGGCGCTGAAATCCACCGTGGCACACCCCGCAAAGCTGGATTTGAACTACGTGGTGATAAACGAGATATCGGTGATAGGCTCGCGTTGCGGCCCGTTTGTACACGGTATCGCTCTTATCGAGACGGGAGAGATGAGGCTCCCTAAAATGATAGAAAAAACTTTCCCGTTGTCGGAAGGGCTGAAAGCTTTTGAAGAGGCGGCAAAACCGGGCGCGATGAAAGTGTTGATAGGCTGATGCTACCGGTACTTTTTAAAATCGGCCCGCTTACCCTGCACACCTATGGGCTTCTTGCCGCCGTTGGCCTGTTTACCGGCGTGTTGCTTGCCTCGCGCCGCGCAGGGGCGGAAGGGGTAGACCAGGATTTAACGGCAGACCTAGGTTTTTATCTGGTGCTTGCCGCTATTATCGGCTCGCGCCTTCTATATGTAATTGTGGAGTACCCAACCTACATTGCGGAGCCTTTGCGCATTTTCAAGATGTGGGAAGGCGGCTTGGTATTTTTTGGCGGTGTGGCGGCGGCGGTGCCTGTGGGCTGGTGGTTTGTAAAAAAGCACAAGCTCGCGTTTTGGCAGATGGCGGATATCTTCGCCCCATACCTTGCGCTGGCGCATTCCATAGGCAGGCTTGGTTGTTTCGCCGCCGGGTGTTGCTACGGCAAGGCCACCACTTCATGGTTTGGGGTGGTGTTTACAAATCCCCAATCGCTGGCTCCCCTTGGCGTACCTTTGTACCCCACACAGCTTTTCGATTCGGCAAACGAATTTATTATCTTCCTTATCCTTATTGCCGTGCGTCCGCACAAAAAGTTCAACGGCCAACTTATGCTCATGTGGTTGATGCTATACTCCGCAGGGCGGTTTGTGGTGGAGATGTTCCGTGGCGATGAGCGGGGGCAGTTCCTCGGCGGCGCCCTTAGCACATCGCAGGGAATAGCATTGCTTACCTTCGTGGCAGGCGCGGCGCTTCTTTTTAAATTACTGCGGAGAACAAAATGACGAAGAACATGACCATATCGGTGGAAGACGGCGAAGAAGGCTTGCGGCTGGATAGGTTTTTGGTGACGCGGCTGGAAGGGTTTACCCGCTCCGCCATCCAAAGGATTATAGAAAACGGCAAGGTGATGTTGAAGGGCAAGCCGGTATCGGCAAACCACAAGACGCACCCCCTGGAAAAATTTAGCGTAGAGATACCGCCGCCAGACCCCGCAAGCGCAGAGGCGGAAGACATCCCGCTGGATATAGTGTACGAAGACGCCGACATAGTGATAGTGAACAAGCCTGTCGGCATGGTGGTACACCCGGCAAAGGGGCATTTCACAGGTACGCTGGTAAATGCGCTGTTGCACCGTTGCACCGGGCTTTCCGGCATAGGCGGGGAAATGCGCCCCGGCATAGTGCATAGGCTGGATAAGGAAACAAGCGGCCTGATAGCCGTGGCAAAACACGATGCATCGCACAACGCGCTGAGCGGCCAATTGAAAAGCCGCACTATGGGCAGGGAATACCTTGCCGTGGTGCGTGGCGTGGTGCGCCCGCCGCAAGGCACCATAGACAAGCCGATAGGCAGGCATAACCTCTACCGCAAGAAAATGACGGTACATCCGAAAAAATCTTCCGGCGCGCGTGATGCCATAACGCTGTACGAGACGATAGAGAATTTCAAGGAGTCCACGCTGTTGCGGGTGAAACTTAAAACCGGCAGGACGCACCAGATAAGGGTGCATCTCTCC
>JAHFEI010000191.1 GCA_023248615.1 Nitrospinales bacterium
GCCGCGCCGCATGCAGTACTGCATGTTAAATACGGCGGTTGGGATAACGGTGGTGCGCGAATCGTAAATAATTTTTCCTACGGCCGGTTTCCCAGGTTGCAGTTTGCCGTCTTTGGAGCGCGTCCCTTCGGGGTATATCATGACGACGTCTTTTTTCGCCAGTTCGGAGATGAACGACATGGTTTTAAAATCGCGCTGGTTGCGCCGCACGGGGAAGGCGCGCCACGAGCGTAAAATCCAGCGCAATGGCGGGAATTTAAAAAGTTCCTCCTTGCCGGGGCTCCATATCTTGCGGGAGGAAAAGCGGCTAAAGCTGTTGATGGTCCAGTAGCCTATGAACATCGGCTCGAAGTTCGATACATGGTTGGAGGCCACCAGCACGCCGCCGGTTTTCGGGATGTTTTCCAGCCCTATGGCGCGTGGGCGGTATAAGGTGTGCCAAAAGAGATCCGAGCCGAACATCCCTATGCACCGCCATGCGTTAAGCAAAAAATCTTTCATCGGTCATTTATACAGGATATCGAGCCGCGTTTCACCGTTTTTAGACCAACTGGGGGCAGGGCGGCGCCGGATTAGTGTTTTTCACCTTACAATTAAAAAGTCTTATCTAACAGTTTCTTAATTCCACGTCTGCCTAGCATGCTAATTAGGCTTTCCTCGGAAGCAAATAATGAAAATGCATTTATATTCATCAATTCCAGTTTTTCCAAGAACGCCGATCGCTCTTTAGAAGGCAGAGTAAATTTCCACCGGATATCTTGCCCGCCACTGCTATTTTCAAATGCTTCTTCATGGCTTCCGTAACAAAGTTCATTATTTTTCCACCCACAGCACACAGTATATTGGCTTTGTTGCAAAAAGTGGCGTTTGTGCGTTCTAACATACGGGCCTAGTTGATTAATGTGTGGTGGTTCGTTGTTTCCCCCCGAAGTGATTTTGAATCCGGTACTCTCCAAATAGGCATAAATTGCAACCTCTTCGGTATCCTTTTTAACGTCATTAAAGGCGAAGAAGGCGGCTATATATGGTGAAGCCGTCCAATCAAGAAGTGGCGAAGGAAATCCGCTATGTCTCAGATACGCCATATATTCGTAAATGGGTGCAGAAGAAAAAAGCTTGTGGAGAGAAAGTAAATCCCCATTGCATGAATCGTTGCTATATTGCTCGTAAGATGGAATGTCCCAAGTGTGGCTGGTAAAGCTTTCTATGTTGGGTTTGCTTGCGTGTATTACACGATAGTAGTCGACCAATTTTGTTCCGCTTATTTCTCTTTCCAAGGTTGATTCCAACTCCCATCTCGCATCCGCTTGTCCGCGAAATAAGAGTGGAGATGCATAGTCTCCGGGCTCTTTTATATATTGCTCTCTTCCCGCATGTAGTTTTTGAAGTTTTAACTCAAAATCATCCCAATTTTTGACTGTTTCTAGTCGCAAGGGAAGTGTCTTTTCCATGGTTAAAATATCCTACCACTTTTTGCGACGAGGGGAAGGGTGGAAAACTTTTGCACATCGTACGCGCCTACCCGCGTAGTTTTTGCGTTATAGCTTCCAGCAGGACGTTTATGCCCGCGCCGTTCGCGGCGGAAATGCCTACAGCGCTATGGCGGCGGCAGATGTTTTCCGCCGTTTCCGCAGGCAACAGCTCCGTCTTGTTAAACACGGTCAGGCGCGGTAAGTTGTGTAGCCCGTAGTCCTGCAATATCTGCTCGGAGACCCGCAGGTGGTCTTCGTAGGCATCGCTTGAGATGTCCACCACGTTTATCAAAAGGCAGGATTCTTCCAGTTCTTCCATTGTGGCGCGAAACACGCCGCGCAATGTTTCCGGCATGTTGCGTATCAGCCCCACGGTGTCGCTGATTACGGCCAATTCGCCGTTCGGCAGGTACAGTTGGCGCGACGACGGGTCGAGTGTGGAGAAGAGCAGGTCTTTTACCAGCACATCGCTACCGGTAAGGCGGTTGATGAGCGTGGATTTTCCCGCGTTGGTGTAGCCGACGATGGAAATAGTTTTTATCCCGGAGCGTATCCTCGATTTACGCTTTTCGCTCCGTTTTTCTTTCAGGGCTTTCAGTTCCTTTTCGTAGGCGGTGATTTTGCCCTGCAGGTGCCTGCGTTGCACTTCCGCCGTGGTTTCGCCGGGGCCGCGCAGGCCTATGCCGCCGCGTATGCGCGACAGGGCCGATTCTTTTGCGCCAAGCCTGGGGAGCAGGTATTTCATCTGCGCCAGCGCCACGCGCACTTTGCCATCGCGGCTTGTGGCACGTTTTTCAAATATGCCGAGGATAAGCTGTGTCCTGTCCAGCACCTCCAGGTCGGTAAAGTCGGCTATCGCTTTTATCTGGCTTGCGCCCAGTTCGCTGTCGAATATAACCATATTCACCCCCAGCGACAGGGCCTTTATCATGAATTCCTCCAGCTTGCCTTTTCCCATCAGGTACTTCGGGTCTGGCACCGGTTTCCTTTGGATAACGCGCTCGGCAACGGTTATCCCGGCGCTTCGGGCAAGCTCGCAAAGCTCGTCCAGGGAAGATTCCATTACCTGCTTGGGCAGGTTGGAAACGTGTATCACCAGCGCCGTCTGTTCTCCCGAAACCTTGCGCGCGCCCACCACACTTTTTAATTCCCTTTCCACGGTCTCGATAAGTCCCATGTAGAGATCATTAATTTCGGCAATCGGCGCGGGGTCGAAAACCGTGTGCGAGTCTTCCCTTCCGGCGGCGATATGCCCCAGCGTGATTTTGCCGGGTGTGCCATCGGCGGATACGCTAACGCTGGCCATTGCGTCCAGCCGCAGTAGCAACAAGTCGTTCAGGTCGTCCTGCGTAAGCGTTTCACCCCTCAGGTGCGTGTGGATGCAACGAAGGCCCGAAAGCCGCTTTTCCGCCACCCTACGCTGACCAAGGTTGGGGATGACTATTCGGCGGTCGCTTCCCGCTGCGACGTGGGTGACTCTTCCCTTGCGGTCGATGAGAATCGCCACCTGCTTGCGCAGTTCGTGCGAAAGGCGGCAGATGTAGAGCAAAAGCTCATCCGGGATGAGCGTATTGGGCGGTACTTTGCGGCGGTAAATCCGCTCCAGGTTTTTCACGTCCGAATGGGAAAGCCCACCCGTATCGCCGTGCACCGTGCGCGCTATTTGCCTAGCCCCTTATGCGTAGTGCCGTATGCCATGATATCAAAATCCTTCCAGCAAAAGGCTGATGAGCTTATCGCCCAGATAATGCGCCGCCTCTATTACCGCTTCCTGCCTTGCGATTTCGGCTACGGTGATGGAGGCGCCGAGTTTGTAATCCCACTGCGAATTGATGGTTTTCTCGATTGAGACTCCTTGCCCCACCTTGTCCGTGAATTTTACCTTCACCCGCAGTTTAACGCGATATTGGGTTGCCTTGTTGGCGGCATCGTATGCCATCGGCTCCAGCGAATAGCCCTCCAGCACACAGACAAGTATGGAGTCAGCCGTTGCGGAAGGTACGACATCCAGCCTACCGTCGTGCTGGAATTTTTCTATCACCGCCTGGGTTACGGAGAGTTCCAGTCCCGGCTCCGCAGTATTGTTCGTGAATATCGGTATGGCTATGGTTTTAACCGGCTCGGGTAGTTTTACTCCCTGTCCCGCCAGCCTGTATCCGCAGGACGCAAGAAAGACCAGCGCCACCGCCGCGCAAAGCCGGACAAAGCCTATCCTTGCGATGTTTCCCCCCCGCAGCTGGAGCCTGCCCCAGCCGTGCATCCGTAGCAGTGGGTATCGGTCACAATTTCCCTGTCGCACAATTTTGCCGTGTCCCATTGGCCGATATGGGAAGGTGCGCCGTGGTTTATGGCAAGGGAAAGCATTTGGTTGAAGTCGCAGTCGTACAGCACGCCATCCCATCCCACCGAGACCATATCGCGGCACATCACGTTTTCCGCCGCCGCCGGGTTAAATCCGTTTACCAGCTTTTGCATGTATGGGGCGTAGTTGCCGCTCTTGTCCAGGTATGCGCGAAAACGCTCAATCGGCATATTGGCAATAGAAAAAAGGCGGTTGAAGGAAACGCCGTGCCTCTTGGAAAGCTCGTTGCGGAAAGTCCGCTCCAGTTCCGCTTGCGGCGGCGGCATAAAGGCTCCCGCCGGGTTAAACACCAGGTCCAGTTCCAGCCCGCTTTTCCCCATGCCATATCCTGCGGCGTTGAGCCGTTGCAAGGCCGCCACCGATTTGTCAAACGTCCCCGGCCCGCGCATCGCATCGGTTTCCTCGCGCCGGAAATACGGGAGAGATGCTACGACGATTACGGAATTTGCGGCGTAAAATGCCGGTAAATCTTCCATACCACTTTCCAGCAGGATGGTAAGGTTACACCGCGTCATCACGGTTTTCCCCATGGCGCAGCACTGCGCTACGAAGTCGCGGTAGCACGGATGCAGTTCCGGCGCTCCGCCGGTTATATCCACGGTTGGTATGCCGGATTCCCTAAGTACCTTCAGGCACATATCCATCGTGGGGCTGTCCATCATCTCGCCCCTCGCCGGGCCCGAGTTTACGTGGCAGTGCCGGCATGATTGGTTGCACTGCCTTGTGATGTTGG
>JAHFEI010000192.1:0-783 GCA_023248615.1 Nitrospinales bacterium
CATGGTGGCGGACATCCTCTTTAGTCATTCCAGCTTCGATAAGCGGCGACACCACCTTGAACTGCCCCGCCGCCTTGCGACCCGGGCGGTAATCCCCTAGGTCGTCCACGTTGGCTCCGTCACATACCGCGTTGTACCCTTCCTCAGCCGCCATTTTCGAGAGCAGGCCGAAAAGCTCCCCTTTGCAAAAAAAACATCTGTCCGGCGGGTTATCGGCAAAACCTGGAATATCCAGTTCTTCGGAAACGATTACCCGATGCGGAGCGCCTATATGGCGCACTATTTCCAACGCCTCGTTAAATTCCGACCCGGGATACGTGCTGGAGCGGGCGGTAACGGCTAACAGCTTCATGCCATCGCCTTTCAGCGCATCGCAAGCCGCTTTAACCAGCAACGAGCTGTCCACCCCGCCGGAGTAGGCAATTACCACCGATCCCAAAGAGCGCAGGACATCCGTAAGGCGCGTAAACTTGCCGTCAGTCCCTGCGGGAGAGTTCCCTTGCGATTCCTTTGTATGCGTTAAAGTACTCACGGTCTCCTTCCAACTTATATGCGAGCATCCAAAAGCGGATGCCCAGCCAAAATATTATTTTAAGGCAAATAGACCTAAAGCCCGCATGGTGTTTTTCAAAATACCAAAGGTAGCTTTTAAATTTTTCCATCAGCACACGCGGCTTTTCGCGGCGGGAGCTGTAGCCTACATAATGCTCTATCTCAAACGATGGATCGAAAACCACATCGCCGCCGGTCGCTTTCAGCCGCTTACACCAGTCTATCTCCTCG
>JAHFEI010000192.1:793-4544 GCA_023248615.1 Nitrospinales bacterium
AAAACCGCTGGTCAAACTCTCCGGTCTTGTACCAGTATCGCCGTTTCACCAGCAGGAAAGCGCCGGTAACGTAATCCACCACCCGCTCCCTGTTGTGCGTACCGAACTGGCCAAACCTGTTTCCCAAAAACGGGGAAAGCGCCGCCTTCAATCCGGGCAGGAGCAAAAGCCCCTTTATCCTGAATACCCACGCGGCGGCCAGAAAAAGTGTGGGGAACCCGTAGGCGGAAGGTTGCAACGTGCCGTCCGGCAGGCGGTTCTGGCAACCCAGCGCACAGGCGGGTTCGTTTGCGGCAAAACGTTCCAGCAACCCGGAAATGCCGCCGGAAAGGATACGGGTATCGGGATTCAGGAACAAAAGGAAATCTCCGGTAGCCGCAGACGCACCGGCATTGCAGGCGGCGGCAAAGCCCCTGTTGGTTTCGCCCATGATAAAAATGGTGCGGAGCGCCCTGCGCGCCAAACCTATGGAGCCGTCGGTGGAGGCGTTATCCACCACCACCACTTCGTAGTCGACGGCGGAGAATTTCTCCGCCATCGAATCGAGGCACGCCTTAAGGTAATCCCCGCTGTTGTAGTTAACAATTATTACGCTAAGGCGCAAATTAACGTCACAGGTTTATTTTTATTTTCGACTTCGCCTTCAAATCGGCGATGTACTTTACTATCTTCTCACGTTTGACTTCGGACTCCAGGCCTCGGACGACATCATCCTTCACCTCGCTAAACGGCGCTATGCCATCGGGTTTCCTTTCCTCCATCTTTATCAGGTGGAGGCCGAACTGCGTGGGGACAACCTTGCTTATCTCGCCCGGCTTCATGCCCCATACCGCGTCCTCGAACTCTTTCACCATCGCGCCCTTGGGGAAGAAGCCCAAATCGCCGCCATTGGCCTTTGCGCCGTCCTCGGAATACTGCTTGGCAAGTTCCTCGAACTTCTCGCCCGCTTTCAGCTTCGCCTGCACCTCTTCTATTTTTTTGGTGGCTTCGGCCTTATGTTTTTCGTCTGCATTTATCTCCATCCGCACGACTATATGGCGCGCATGCACCATCTCCGGCCTTTTGAAATTATCCTTGTTCGCATTGTAGTACTTTTGGGCTTCCGCTTCCGAGACCTTTACCGCCTTGAGTATCTTGTCCTCCACCAATGTCCTGATGATGAAGTTTTTCCGGATGTCCTCTTTTACTTCCGCAGGAGTTACCTTCTGCTCCACCATGGTTTTATTAAACTCGTCCTCGGAAGGGAAATGGGACTTTATGCCAGCGAACTGTTCGTCCACCTGCTTTTCATCCACCTTTATCTTCTCGGCAACCGCCTCCTTATAGAGGACTTCGCTATTTATCAGGCTCTCAAGCACCTTGCTTTGCGTCACTTTCAGCTTTTCTGCCGTCAACGGCTCCCCACGCTTGCCCATCTCGCCAAGCACGTTGCCCATGATACGTGCGAAAAGGTTGCGGCTGATTTCCGTCTTGTTGATGGTGGCCACGACCGCTGGCAACTTTGACGCATCAAATGTCACTACCTTATCGCCGTCTGCGCTGGGAGCTTCTCCCGCAGGCGCCGCCTTGGCCCCGCCATGGGCCGACTTCTTTTTCTCAGCCGCCTCGGCTACCGATGTGGACTGTGCGCCATCCATAAAAGATACGAACAGGATACCGAGGCCGAAAATTGCGGCTACCGCAACGCCCACCGTCTTCTTAGTCATTTACCGATTCTCCCTAAACTAAATTGTTTTTTCCAGCCATCAATTCCCGGCGAGCCTACATGTATAAGCCGCCGTTGACATGCAATACCTGCCCGGTGATGTAGCTGGAGGCATCCGAAGCCAGGAATACCGTAGCGTTTGCCACATCGCGAACGGTGCCAAACTTCTTAAGCGGTATGCCGCCCAGTATGGAATTCTTAACATCATCGCCCAGGACATCCGTCATTTCCGTAATAATATATCCGGGTGCAACAACATTTACCAGTATGTTCCTGGAGGCCAGTTCCCGCGCCACAGCTTTGGAAAGCCCTATAAGCCCGGACTTGGAGGCGGAATAGTTCGCCTGGCCGGGGTTCCCCGTGGAGCCGACAACAGAGCCGATGTTGATTATCCTGCCATAATGTTTTTTCATCATGGGCCGGGATGCGGCCCTTATCATGTTAAAGGCTCCCTTAAGGTTCGTATCCAACACGGCGTCCCAATCGGCATCCTTCATCCTCATCAAAAGGCCGTCCTTGGTTATTCCCGCGTTGTTTACCAGGATGTCTATGCCGCCCAGCTTTTCCACGCACTGCTTCACTGCGGCATCCGCCTCCTCGGATTTGGAGACATCCAGCTTCGCGCTGATTCCCTGCACGCCCTGCTCCAGCACGCATTTCAGCGTCTCGTCTGCGGGGGAACTATTGTATGTAAGGTAGACGTTTGCCCCGGCTTCCGCCAATGCCACCGCTATTTCCCGCCCTATCCCGCGGGACGCGCCTGTTACCAGCGCCGATTTTCCACTAAGAGTTTTGATTGAGTACCTCCAGCGTTTTTTCCAGGCTTGCTACGTCTTCCACGTTGCACAGCGTCAGGGTTTTATCCATCCGTTTAAACATCCCGCAAAGAGTCTTGCCGGGCCCGAATTCGACCACCGTGCGCACGTTATTTTCAAGCAACACACGCATTACATCCGTCCAGCGCACGGCTCCCGTAACCTGCCGCCGCACTCCGTCTCGCGCTTCGGCGGCATCCGTCACCACCTTGGCATCCACGTTATTCACCAGCGGCACGGCAAGCCTGCCGAAATCCATTGCATCCAGATCACGCGAAAGCCTCTCGGCGGCGGATAGCATGAACGGGCTATGGAAGGCCGCGGAAACATTCAACTGGATAACTTTTTTTGCCCCTTTTCCCATCAACCTTGGGATGGCCCTCTCCAACGCCGGTTTTGCCCCGGCAATAACCGTCTGCGCATCGCCATTATAGTTTGCGGGCTGTAGGTCGCCCGGTTGTTCGCTTACCTCGCGGCAGATTTCTTCTATGGATGTCGCATCCAGCCCCAGCACCGCCGCCATGCCACCGCCGGATGCCTGGGACATATATTCCCCTCTCTTTCGCACTATCCGCACGGCGTCTTCAAAGCCAAACGCGCCGCTGGCGAACAGGGCAGTAAACTCGCCCAAGCTATGCCCCGCCACAAAATCCGGCTGGAGTTTCGATTGGGAACGGAACGCGGCAAGCGCCATGGCACTCACCGCCAATAGGGCTGGCTGGGTATTTTGCGTCTGCGACAAATCCCCTTCCGGCCCCTCGTAGCAAAGCCTGCCGAGATCGAACCCGACAGTAGCCGAGGCAAACCCCATCAGGTCGCCGCACGGGGGGAACTTATCCTGCAAATCCTTCCCCATGCCCACCGTTTGGGCTCCCTGGCCGGGAAAAACAAAAGCTACCTTTGGTTTATCCATATTGAAACGATAATCTATATGTACCGCCGCCAACTGTCAAATTACGGGGTGTGGGCAAATACGCCATTTTAGGTATATAATCGGGATCGGGGAGCAGTAAGACAATTCTCAATAGCGTTACAAAGGAAGTTGTGTAACATGGCAAAAATCCTGGTAATTGACGATGACGACTCAATGCTGGCTATCATCGCACACAAGCTGGGCGCCAACCACACTGTACTGACCACCAAGAAAGGCCATTCGGCGCTTGATATCATGCAGAAGGAAAATGTGGATATTATCCTGCTAGACCAGGTAATGCCGAATATGGACGGGCTG
>JAHFEI010000193.1 GCA_023248615.1 Nitrospinales bacterium
GACGGCATCGGGGAACTCTTACGCAGGCATGGGAAATACGACAACTATCAAATCCCCCAAAGCGGCACCCCCCTGCAACTCGCTCTACTGTAGGCTAAAATAATTTCGGGGAAACTCCTGGGAGTGCAATCGCTAGGGGATAAGCCAAAAAAAGGGGGCGGGATTTGAAATTGTCCCAAACAGGAACTATACTAACAGGACGTGACAGGCAAACCTGAGTCTTGTAACACAACTGTTGCCTAGGGGAACCAAGTGGCGGAAGGACTGCCTGTAACCAACCAGTCTTTTCCAACCGCCATTCGGAGATGGCAATAGGGGCCATGGTCGCCTGTTTGGGTACGTTACCCAACATGGTTCCTGTGGTGGGAGATTTTTTGACAACCGGCAAGGGGGAATTAAAAATAGAATGCCCGGCATAATAATTTTGCAACTCCCGGCGGACACCCTGAAGGTGGCGGGGGACAATGTCCCGCTAAACGCCATTGTTCCGCTTCCTATCCAGGTAGAGGCCGGACAGGCCATCGCGGTTTTTGTGAACCCCGGTAAGGATATCCCGCCCGACCTCCAATCATCCGCCAAGTGGAACCTGCCCGGAGCCGTAACGCTGAGCCAAGTGGTAGGCGAGGGGATTCTGGTGGGCCAAGGGGATTACCCCACGCTAACCGCCAGCAGGAAAGGCGTTGTTATAGCTTCGGAGAGCGGGCTAAAGGTTTCGGGCATATTCGAAGTCCTGGGCAACGTAGACAAACGCTCCGGCAATATAGAGACCTACACCTCCGTAATAATCCACGGCAATGTTGGGCAGGGGGCTACCATAGTGTCCGGCGGTGACGTCGAAATACGCGGCTTGGTGGAAGAGGCCTCCATCCGCGCCGCAGGGAGCATAGTGGCAAAGGGCGGCGTAACAGGGGGCGGGACAACAAAGCTTGTCGCTGGCAAGGATGTCTACTGCCAGTTTGTGCAACAGGCAAATATAGAGGCGGTGGGCAACATCGTCGTGGACGGGTCTTTGATGAACAGCGTGGTGATGTGCGGTAAAAAGCTTAACGTGCGCAAAAGCGGCTTCATGGTAGGCGGGAAAATAATGGCGCGGGAATCCATAGAGGTGAGCCGCATAGGTTCCGAGGCCGCCGTGATTACCGAAATAGAACTGGGGGGGAACCCCTTCCAGACGGTACAGATTGAGGAAGCCAAAGAGAAAACGGAAACCATGGAAAAAGGTGTGCAACAGCTACGGGCTGGCGTAAGAATTGCCGCCAACAACCTGTCCGGCCTATTGCAACACAGGGATACCGACTTGGTAACCTCGCTTTTCACGGCGGCGGAAGTGGCTAAAACCGAGGGTGAAAAGCTGACGGATGGGCAAAAAGAAAGCATGGATAAGTACGGCGGGGGGATAATGTCCCTCCTGCGAAAAGCCGAAGAGTATGAGATTGAGAAAAATAACCTTGCCGCACTTATGGAAAGTAGCGGCTTTTTTGACCGTACACGGCTTACTGTGTCCAAAATCGCCCACCCTGGCACCATGATACGGATGGGGGGGGTGACAATGCGGTTGGACAAGGAATATGAGCGGTGCGCATTTTACTGGAAACAGGGAGAGATAGGGGTAGCGTATCAATGAAACGTAAAGCGGGAGGCTTTTAGGTAAATGGCTACATTTTTAGCGTTTTTGGGCGGCATAAGCTTGCTTCTGGTAGCTATGAGCATGGGTACCCAGATATCGGACTTCTGGGATCCGGCGGCTATCATGATAGTTTTTGGCGGCACCTCGGCGGCGATTTTCATCAGCTTCCCGCTACACCACGTTGTAAAGGTTTTCGGCGTCCTTATGCAGATATTCAAAAAAGACGTGGAAAGCCCCGGCTGGATAATAGGGTCGATGGTGCGGTTTTCCTTCAAGGCCAGGCAACAATCGCTCCTCTCGCTTGAAGACGACATGAAAAAAACGGATAACCGCTTCATCCGGCTGGGGCTGGAAATGGTTATAGACGGGCACCCTGGCCCGCTTATCCGCGACGTGCTGGAAACAGAGCTGGACTTCGTGCTAATACGGCACCGCAAGGGTGAGCATGTGTTCAAGGCTGGCGGCAAGTTCGCCCCGGCATTCGGCCTTACCGGCACCGTTATAGGCCTCGTGCAGATGCTATTGTCACTGGCGGCGGCCAGTGCCAGCGGCGCAAGCACCACGGCGGTGCTTGCAAGGGGCATGGCGGTGGCCCTTATGACTACCTTCTACGGCGTTTTGCTTTCCAACCTCTTTTTCGTGCCGATAGCCGAGAAACTGAAAAACAGGACGGACGAAGAACAACTAAGCACCCAAATAATCATTGAAGGGATACTGATGCTACAGGCGGGCGTAAACCCGCGCATCATAGAAAGGAAACTAAACTCGTTCCTGCCGCCCGACCAGCGCGTCTCCTACTACAACGAGATGATGAAGCGGCAGAGGGCGCAGCAACCGGCGTAACCTATGGCCCATAAACCGATAAAAAAATCACAACTGGAATCGATGCGGGAGGAAGCCTCCTCCGAGGCTATGGACGAAGCGCGATGGTTGCTTTCGCTCAGCGACCTCTTGACCCTCCTCCTGACGTTCTTCGTCATGCTGTTCGCCATCTCCACGCCGGATGCGTCAAAGATGGCCGAGATGGCCAAGGGGATGGGAGGCATGATGGGGGGCGCAAAAAAGGCGGCTCCCGCCGCCGTGGACCCGATGGGCGTTACACAGGTAAGAATTCAGGCCGTGATAACGGACAACAACCTGGTGAACGACGTGGACATGGCCTCCGATTCACGCGGGATTGTGCTTTTCTCCAGGGGCGATTTTTTCTTCGCCTCCGGCGGGGCGGAGCTCCTGCCGGACACCAAGCTGTTCCTCAAGAAAGTGGCCGCCATCATAAAAACCATGCCTAACACCGTGCTGGTGGAAGGGCATACAGACGACGTGCCTACCCACACCGATATTTTTCCAAGCAACTGGGAGCTATCCACAGCGCGCGCCGCGATGGTGGTGCGCTATTTTGTTGAGGAAGAAAAGCTGGATCCAAAGCAGTTTATCGTATCCGGCTACGCGGAGTACAAGCCACGCTTCCCACCCACTCCAGAGAACAGGGGCAAAAACCGCCGCGTTGAAATAGTCATTATGAGAACGCAAAAAATCTGATGGGACAGGAACAGCCTCCCCAGCCGCAAAAGTCATCCAAAAACGCTCGCATGGATTTCCGCGTGGAAATCCCGCTTCTGGTAAAATACCGCATTGCCGTGAAACAGCCGGACGGCACATACCAGCTTTCGCCGCTATTCAACGGGGTGGGAGTGGATTTCTCCGGCGGCGGCTCCGCTTTCAAGATAGGCAAGGATATCCCCAAAGGGTATTTCATCTATGTGGAACTGCACTTCCCGTTCGACAAAGAACCGGTGATGGCCATAGCCGAAGTCATACGCACCAAGCCAGACACACTGAAAGGCAAAAACGTGTTCGTCTGCATCACAAAATACCTGTTGATAGGGCCGGATGTGCAGGACAGGATGGTCGGCTTCTTCATCGGCGAAATGGCCCGCCAAGGCAAGAAATAGCGATAGCCAACCGACACCGTTTTTAAGGGCGTGTTACGAGAAGTGGCCCCAAATGCCCAATAGGAGCGTGCCGATAACGAAGGCCACGCCAGCTACCAGCGCAAATTTTCTCCTTCCATACTTGCGCTCCGGGTTGCGGTCTATAAACGGCACCATGAACAGAAATCCTACGACAACGCCCTGCATCGCCACACCAATAACCTTGGGAGCCCATGCCCCGATGAATTCCAGTTTTTCCGCTATTTTAAGTTCCTGGTACGCTGGCAGGAAGTACCACTCCGGCTTTATGTGGTCTGGAGTGCTAAGGGGATCCGCCATCTCATCAAGCTTCGGTGGGTAGAGCGTGGCCAGCGAGAGAAGTATGACGACTATAAATATACAGATAATCGCCTGCTCCACAATATGGTCGGGGAAAAACCAATGCATTTTCCCCTGCTTCACCAGTTCTTTTTTCTCCTCCATGGGGAGGTGCTTTATTTCTACTTCTTTTTTCATCACATCGGCCCCGATATGCCCTGCCTGCGTATTTGCAAAAAGTGGGCGACCAGCAGTGTGAGTGTCGTGATAGGCAGGATCATGACATGCACCGTAAAAAAGCGGCTAAGCGTAAGCTGTGATATCTCCTGTCCCCCAAGCATCAGTGTCTTGGTGTATGGTCCCATAACCGGCATGGCGGATGGCGCCTCCGTGCCTATGACCGTTGCCCAGTACGAAAGCTGGGTCCACGGGAGAAGATATCCGGTGAAGGAGAACCCAAGCGTGAGGAGCAGCAAAACCATTCCGGTAACCCAATTCATCTCCCTTGGCGCCTTGTAGATGCCGGAAAAATAAATCTTGCACATATGGATAAGCACTGTGATGACCATGATGCTGGCGCACCAGAAGTGAATGCCGCGCACCGCCCAGCCGAACGGGATATCGTTTGTAATAACAACCACGCTCTTGTAGGCGTGGTAG
>JAHFEI010000194.1 GCA_023248615.1 Nitrospinales bacterium
GCGCGTGTTTGATGGGGCACCAGTAACTTTCCGTACGCGCCGCTATCTGCCGCAGGTACGCCACCAGCCCGTTGGCGTAGCTACAATAAAGGCAGTTAACACGTTCAAAAACATTCAGGTATTCCAGCTCGTGCCTGTCCATTACTATAAAGTCTGAACGTAACACCCTCTTAATGCCGTACATCGGAAAGCAGATAAACTGGTAAACAGAAGCCGTAGCATCCAGCACCAGCAACGGGAATATCATGGAGTATATTACAGGCGAGACAAGCACGATGGAAAACTTGGCATCCAGCACGAACCGGAAGCTGCTTTTGCGTAGCCTGCGGTGGTATTCCGCGACGCTCCGCTGGAAGCGTACCCTTCGCTCTTCAATTGTGTAGCAGAATTTTTCCCTTATTACTATTGCTTCCAGTTCAAGCTCTTCCTCAAGAACCCTTATCTTTTCCTGTAGCGATTGCATCTTGCCGTTCATGGCGGCACCTCCTGCTGGTTATACGGCCCAGTACCCAACGGACATACCCGGGCGATTGTTGGCTTTCCGCGACGGTGTCACCATCAGGCTATCACTTTTCCACCAGTTGGCAGAGAGTGGTGGCTGTACTTGCGTACGCCCGCCACTCAGGTAGGTCGGGCTTGTCCTGCGAACTTTCCGGCAATTATCGCTTGCGCCACCCGGCCCAAACAGGGATTCCCGTTTCATCGCGCAGGACGAGCGTCATATCACCCTTTTTCACTGTGGCGGCTATTATGGCCGGTTTGTCGTTGAAGGTTATGCGGGCGCCTTTCACCTCGACCTTGTCATTCGCCTCGATTTTTATATCCTGCTTTTCCACAAACCAGAGCGGCCCAAGATGCACCGGTATCGTTTCCTTATCGGTCTTCAGCGTAATATGCACCCCATGTCCCATCCCCTTGCTGGGGGTAAAACGTTCTACGCTAACAACTTCCCCGCTTAGCGTTTCCGTTGCTTTCGCATTGTATAGCCCGCAGTAGGGCGCATTAGACCCCCAGCCGCCGCTTCCACCCCACATCATCCCCGCCCCGCGCCTGGCGTGGGCATCGGTGGTCAGGATAAGGCCAGCTATTAACATTAAAGCTACCGCTAAAATCTTTTTCATGGCTCCGCTCCCCTCAAAATTTTGTTTAGGTTATTGCAACTTAACCTTGGGCTACCCCTCGCTCCCATCTTTGCAGTCACCAAACCATTTGCATCGGTCCAATGTGCAATCGGGGATTGTACCGAAACAATCCGTGTTCCCCTCCGTAAGCTGGATGGTGTGTATAAGGTCTCCCTTTTTCTTGTATTTAGAGAGAGATTTGATGCCCAAGGCCCTGGCGTATTCTTTTACTTCGTCCATTGTATTGACAACCATTTTGCATCTCCTTCAATTGCACCAACTGCCAAAAGCCGCCTTCTTGCGGGAGAAAAACATCCGCTCCGGTTCTCCACAAGCCACACCGGTTAATTCGTTGCCGCCGCTGGTGAAAATCAACCTGCCCCTCACCTTGATTGTGCATGTAAAACATTCCAATGTAAATACGTACGAGTACTTAGAACCCCAAAAACAAAAGTAGAGCCATTACCTAAAAGTTCACAATATGGAGTCGCCTGTCACGCCCAACGGCTTATAAAACCGATAGTTACATTGGGAGTCGGGATATATCGCATCGCAATGAATAAAAAGCCTTAAGTAAAAACTTTGCATAGTCGATAAGTCCTGTAACTGAAACGAAACTAACAACAAAATACGAAAGGCGGTGATTTAGATGAAAGTTGGTGGAGCTGGCCGTAGACCTCATGCCCCGAGACCTCACAAAGCGAGGCATAAATAAGAATTTACGAATAATATGGCGCCATGCTTTCCGCAATGGAAAACCGAGTGGCGTATAGAAGGTAAGTAAGGCTGTGCCGGCGGCTGAGAGACCAAGGCCGTCGGCGAAACCCTTTCCCGAACCAATCTGTATAACCCTTTTCCAGGGTTTACAATTTTTTTTCCAATGCGATTTCCCAAGTGACCGGAAAACCCCGGCGAAGCGCAATTTGTCTATTTCTGTGTTTCTGCCCGTAGCGCCTGCGCCGCTTTTACCATCAGTTGAAGCGCGGGAATAACCTCCTCCCACTTTCTGGTCTTCAGGCCGCAATCGGGATTAACCCACACTTGGCCGGGCGAAAGCACCTTCACCGCTTTTCTTAAAAGCTCTTTGATATCCTCCAGGCTTGGGATGGCAGGGGAATGCACATCGTAGATGCCGGGGCCAATATCGTTGGGATAGCTGAAATCGCGGAAGGCTTTAAGCAGTTCCATGCGCGAGCGGGAAGATTCTATAGAAATCACGTCGGCATCCAGCGCGGCCACAGCTTCTATGATGTCGTTAAAATTAGCGTAGCACATGTGTGTGTGTATTTGCGTCTCATCCCGCACGGAGCTGGAGGCAATACGGAAGCATTTTGCGGCCCACCCAAGGTAGCCATACCAGTCTGCGCGACGTAGCGGCATCCCCTCGCGGAATGCCGGTTCGTCTATCTGGATTATCCGTATGCCCTCTTTTTCCAGGTCTTGCACCTCATCGCGTATCGCCAGCGCAATCTGCAGGCAGGTCTCTTTCCTTGGCTGGTCATCGCGCACAAACGACCACTCTAGGATGGTCACAGGCCCCGTCAGCATTCCCTTCATCGGTTTTTTGGTTAGCGACTGCGCATAGCGCGTCCACTCCACCGTTATAGGCCCTTTCCGCTCCACGTCGCCAAAGATAATCGGCGGTTTCACGCACCGCGAGCCGTAGCTTTGCACCCATCCATATTTTGTAAAAGCTATCCCCCGCAGGAACTCCGCGAAATATTCCACCATGTCAGTCCTTTCGAACTCGCCGTGTACCAGCACATCCATCCCAGCCTCTTCCTGGAGACGCACCGATTTTTCTATTTCCAGGCGCATGAAAAAATCGTACTCGCCACGCGTTATTTTCCCTGCGCGGTACGCGGCGCGGACGGAGCGCACCTCCTTCGTCTGTGGGAACGAGCCGATGGTGGTGGTCGGGAAGAGGGGGAGCCGTAGCGACTCCTGTTGCAGGCTTTTGCGCTCGGCGTGGCTACTGGCGCGCTTCGCCATCCCCTGAGTTACGGAGGCTACCCGCCGCCGCACATTTTCATCGCGTGTATTTACGGATTGTTTCCTGGATTCTATGGCGGCCCAGCTTGCTTCGAATGCCGCCTTTTCCGACTGCTCCCCTCCGTTTAGCGCCCGCGACAGGGAGGCTATTTCCGCCACTTTTTGTTTTGCGAACGAAAGCCATTGCCTAAGGTGCGGGTCTATTTCCCGTTCCTGCTCGAGGTCTACCGGAACATGATAGAGAGGGCAGGACGGAGCGACTATAATCCGCTCCTTTCCCAGTTTTTTTTCCGCCTTTCTCAGGATGTCTAGCGCGGAGCGCATATCGGTTCGCCACACGTTCCTGCCGTCCAATACGCCAAGCGAGAGCGAAAGGTTCTCCGGCGCCAGATACAGCGCGTCATCCAACTCCTGCGGTGCGCGTACCAGGTCCAGATGGACAGCATCCACCGGAAGGTGTAGTGCGGTGGCCAGGTTGTCGTCCAGCCCGTTGAAATAGGAGGCCACCAGTATTTTAAGGTTCGGCGCACAGCGGGAAAGGCGCGAATACGCTTTCGTGAGCGATGAACAAAAATCGCCGTTGCAATCCAAAGCCAGTAGCGGCTCATCCACCTGCACCCACTGCGCGCCCGCATCCGAGAGCCGCACAAACAACTCTTCGTAGGTTGCCAGCAGGTTGTCCAGCAGGCTTAGCGGGTCTGCGCCGCTGGTTTTTCCCAGCGCCAGCAGGGATAGCGGCCCCAGCACTACTGGCCTGGTTATCAGTCCGAGCTTTTTGGACTCCAGGAATTCATCCACCGGTTTTGTACAGGCAAGCCTGAACGTCTGCCCCTTAAAAAACTCCGGGACGATGTAGTGGTAGTTCGTGTCGAACCACTTTGTCATTGCCATGGCGTGGGCGCCCCCTGCAACGCCACGCGCCATGGCAAAGTATGTCCGTATATCCGTACCGCCAGATTGGGCAAGGAAACGCTCTGGCACTGCGCCGACCATAAACGCAGTATCCAGCACATGGTCATAGAAGGAGAAATCGTTAGAGGGGATATGGTCAATGCCCAGTTCCTTTTGCAGTTGCCAGTTGCCCTGCCTGATATTGCGCCCTGCGGCCTTAAGTTCCTCCTCGGATATTTTTCCGGCCCAGAACTCTTCCACTGCATTTTTAAGTTCGCGGGCGGGGCCTATGCGGGGGAACCCCAGGGTGGACGACAATGCCATTATTTCTCCTCAAATATTCCTACCATTGTACCATCAGGATGTGCTTACAGTCCCACTATTCCCGTGGCAAACGTATTAAACGAATTGCCTCATATTAAATGTAACCGAAGGATTGGGCTGATTTTACGGGAAATGCTTCGTTGCCTCATATTCCATGTAACCGAAAGGAGCGTGGAAAATGGGACATGTATCGAGAAAAG
>JAHFEI010000195.1 GCA_023248615.1 Nitrospinales bacterium
AAAATGAATTTTATCCTGTGGGAATAATCGATGCTGAAAGCCTAGGCCTCCCGAATCTTGCCGGAAAGTTTGTGGGTTTTAAGTTGCGGGTCGAAAGGGTTTTTTATGAGTACAAGCTCAAGCCGTTTGGCCTTTTCCTTGACCCTGGGCGGCAGATTTTTATAATTTTTGGCGAAACGTGGAAAAACGCTTACTTTCACCGTTCAGCCCAAGTCGGCCAACGACCTTATAGTCTTGCATTTTCCTTTTCGATACCCGGTCAATCCATCTTCCACAAGCCCATCAAGCTCTTCGGCCTTTGCGCCCTTAAGGTAATAGGTGGGAACAGCCATTTCGCACAGCCTTTGGTACTCCTTTATGGAAAGGATAACCACGCCCTTGTTTTTATCCACCGTTTTTTTGAAACGGAGATTGAACCCTTTGCCGCGACTTTGGCCGACATTTCTTTCCTTTAACCAACCGCCTTATGCGGATAATTGCCATTGTCCCAAGAGCGTTTGGTGGGCCGCGTGGAAAACCGCCCCCCCGCTACACAAAAAACTAGTGGTGGGCGAACTCCGTTAAATCCACCAACTGTATACGGTTTTCCAAATCCTCCCCCAAGAAGCGGCTACCAACTATCCGCGCACGTTCCGCCGAATCGGTAAAATAAAAACGCCTGTTCCCCGCGCCTGCCGCGTTTTCTATTCCGGCGGCGGCAAGTTGCCCTTTCAGCCGCTCGGCTATGGAGTCCGCCGAGTTCACCAGCCGCACCCCCGGCCCGCAGACTTTTGCTATCACCCCTTGCAGTAGCGGGTAATGGGTGCATCCCAATATGAGCGTATCTATCCCCGCTTTTGCCAAAGGCTCCAGATAAATATGTGCCACATCTTCCGCCACCTTGTTATCCGTCCAGCCCTCTTCCGCCAGCGGCACAAACAGCGGGCAGGCAATGCTTGCCACATCCGCCACGCCGCCCTGTCGCAAAAGGCTTTCGTACTTGCCGGATTGCACGGTGGCGTATGTGCCTATCACGCCTATCCTGCGGGATACGGAAAGGCGCAACGCCTCTTCCACCCCGGCCTCTATAACGCCAAGTATCGGCACGCTGAATTCGGAGCGCAAAACATCCACGCTGGCGGCAGACGCGGTGTTGCACGCCACCACTACCGCCTTCACGTCCCTGGAAAGCAGGAAGCGGGTGTTCTCTACGGAGTAGCGTATTACGGTGTCGGTGGATTTGGTGCCGTACGGCACACGCGCCGTATCGCCCAGGTATACCAGGTCTTCGCTGGGTAGCAACGCGCCTATGGCGTGCAACACGGTAAGCCCGCCTATGCCCGAATCGAATATCCCTATCGGCCTTTGGTCCATCTATTCCTTCCGGTACTGCAAAAACCTGTCGCACTGTGCGCGTGATATTGCGGATTCTATATCAACATGCCCCGCGACGGATTTTATTTCCTTCCCCTTCGCCAGCAGGCGGATGCCATCCACGTCGAAATTTGAAAAGACCGTTTGGCACACTCCGGCGAGAGTGATTATCTCCTGCGTTATTCCGCCGGGGTGGTCTGCCACAAAGTTCTCGTTGAAGTTGAGGTAAGCTATCCTGTCCGCTCCCAAAAACACCGTCTCCAGTTTCACGCTTTTTGCCAGCACCGGCTCCAGCGTGGCGGATCCGGCGGCAAGGCGATCCATGGAGCTTTTCATTTCGTTCTCCACCAGCTTGTCGCGCGGGATGTTTGCCGTTTCTTTCGCCAACGCGCCATCCGCCTCGAAGAAAAGCGTTATCCCCAAAAGCGGGCTTTGCGCAGCTGGCGGCTCCGTAGCCGATGCCGCCAACGGAGAGAACGCAAAAAGCGCCAGCAGGATAATTTTCTTCATTGTTTTTTGTCAAACTCCAACAGCGCGGAGTAAATAGCCGCCGATAGCCTTTGGTAAATGTCCGGCTCCAGCGGTAGCTTTTGTATGTTGAGTTGCACCACCTCTACAACAACGGCAGGCATAGCCACCCCGTTGAACTGTACAAGCGGGCTGTGGCTTATGAAATACTTGTTGGAGGGGTAGAAATTATCCAGCGCCTCTTTCAGCTTTTCCGCCAGCACGATACTTTTGGGCGCGTACTTTTTCCCCGTTTCTTTCCATGTCCCTGCGGCCCCTTCCGGCGCATCGTATGTGTAAATGCCCAGCATCTTCGGCTTTGGTGCGAAGCCAGTGGCCGCGTGGAACGAAAGAAAAACCTTGCCGTGCGCGTTGTTCGCGGCGAAGGCCCTGTCGCGCTGGCTTGGGTTTTTATCCGGCGGCGCGGTGATGGCCACTTTTACCGCCTGCCCGTTTTCCTTTTCCACCGTTTCTTTCACGGCCTGCGCCAGCCTTTGGCAAAAATCTTTTTCCGAAAGCTCCCCAAAGCGGATACCCGTTTCATCGCCGCCGTGGCCGGGGTCTATCACTACCGTATCCAGCTTCGTAAGTGGTTGCTCGGCGCGTGCGTAAGGGAGGGAAGAGAGCATCATGGACAGGAGCAAAACCGGCAACCGCATTGCGACATTATAATCCACCGCCCCATGCGCTTGTGCAAAAAAGCTTTTCCGCTATTCCCGGTTTCAAGAGTATAGGGAATGAATATGGACCGCCAAGTCGTCAAGACCGCAATCCTCCTCTTGGCATCCTCTGCGTCATGGCGGTTTACACTTTTTCCCTGTGCCTCGCGTGTCTTTGTGGTTTATTGCCCATTCCCAAATAAATAATAGCCGCAGGTACGTAGCGATGCGGAGCCATAAAACAGGCCGAAAATGGTGGTATACTCGCGCAGGAATGAAGAAGTTTTTCCGTAAAAAGGATTACTCGTCCCATGTGGGCAAATTCGTGCCGAGGCTAGGGGTAATAGACCTTACCGCGCTCGGCATCGGCGCCATCATCGGCGCGGGGATTTTTGTCATCACCGGCAAGGCGGCGGCCACGCTGGCTGGGCCGGGAGTCATCATCTCCTTCCTTATTGGCGCGGTGGCAATAGGCATCAGCGCGTTGGTGTATGCGGAGCTTAGTTCCGCTTTCCCCATGTCCGGTAGCGCGTACAGCTACACATACATGGCGCTGGGCGAAGGGCTGGCATGGGTTGTCGGCTGGGAACTTTTGCTGGAATACGGCATAGCTACGGCGGCGGTGGCTACCGGCTGGTCCGGCTATTTCCGCCGCTTCATCGAAGAGCAGTTCCACTGGATAATACCAAAAGCGCTTAGCGGCTCGTTCAACCCCGGCGCGGGGACGTATGTGGATATCTGCGCCCTCATTGCGGTGTTGCTGATATTCGCGCTACTGACCATCGGAATAAAAGAAAGCTCCATCGTGAACTCTGTTATAGTCGCCATCAAACTTGTGGTGCTGGGGCTGTTCATCGTATACGGCCTGAAACATGTAAAAATGGAAAACCTGCATCCCTTCCTGCCGTTCGGTTGGGACGGCGTTTGGAAGGCTACATCCCTTATCGTTTTTGCGTACCTCGGTTTCGATGCGGTATCCACCGTAAGCGAGGAGACGAAAGACCCCACCAAAACGGTCCCGCTGGGGCTTGTGCTTTCGCTCGGCATCAGCACCGTTTTGTATATAGTGGTGGCGGTGGTGCTGTGCTCCATGATGCCCTACGACAAGCTGGATGTGCCGGATGCGCTGGCCTTTGCCATGTACCAGAGGGGCGAGCCTTTTATCGGTAGCCTTATTGCGCTGGGGGCTGTCATCACCATTACCAGCGTGATGATGGTGATGGGGATAGGCTTTACCCGCATCGTGTATGCGCTGGCGCGTGACGGGCTACTTTTCAAAACGCTAGGGGAAATACACCCGAAATACAAAACACCGTACAAGGCTTCCATCCTTGGCGGCGGGTTTCTTTGCATCATGGCGGGGCTGGTACCGCTGGGAATATTGGCGGAGCTTATAAACATCGGCACGTTGTTCGCCTACTTCATGGTCGGTATCGCCGTTATCGTGGTGCGCAAAAACCAGAAATCAAAGCCGAGCTTCCAGGTGCCGTTTGCAAAATTTCTGCTACCGTTGAACCTGCTACTTTTGGTTTTCATCATGGCTGGCCTGCCTGGCGCAACGTGGCTACGGTTTGGGGTATGGACGATGGTCGGCCTCATTGTGTACGCGCTTTACGGAAGGAAATACAGCGCCATCAACAGGCACGATAGCGACCCGATGCCGCTTTAGCGCTCCCTTGTCCACCCCGGTATTTTAGGGTTCATTTCCACGTCGGCAAGGTGTAATCTTATAAAAACCTTTCAAGAGGCGGCATAACTTTATGGAAGACAACTCGACCTTAGCTCTTGGCTACAAAGCCACAGCTATCAGCACGGCATCCGACGTGTTGCTGGCTATCGCCAAATTTATCGCAGGTACGATGGGAAACTCATCCGCCCTAATTGCGGACGCCGTACATTCCGTTTCCGACCTCGCCACGGATTTCGTCTCGTTCGTATCGCTTAAAGTTTCGCACATGGAGCCGGACGAGGAGCACCCATACGGCCCCTGGACGAC
>JAHFEI010000196.1 GCA_023248615.1 Nitrospinales bacterium
CTGGATTTTAAGTACCGTGTATTCCTTTCCGTTGCCCGGGTGCTAAGTTTCTCCAAGGCCGCCAAGGAGCTTTCGTTAAGCCAGCCCGCAGTAAGTTTCCAGATACGGCACCTGGAAGAAGAACTGAAGGTGCGGCTTTTTATACGCCATCCCAAGCGGATAGAGCTTACCCCTATAGGCCTGCTCTTGCTGGAAGAGGTATCGCACCTAGAGCGGGAATCGGAGAAGGCGCGTGGGCGACTGATGCAAAAGCTGGATAGGTACTGGGGAAGTATCGTGGTGGGGGCATCCACCACTATCGGCAATTTTTTCCTTCCACCTGTGCTGGCGAAGTTTAAGGGGAAGTATCCCGACGTGGCCACGCGGCTACTGGTGGACAACACAGACCAGGTTTTGAACCACCTTTCGGACGGCATCATAGATTTTGCCATTGTGGAGGGGCCGGTGAACCACAAACAATGGGCTACCGAGGAGGCCTTTACAGACGAACTGGTGGTCATAGTGCCGAGAGATTTTCCCGGATGCCGGAAAGGAATTATTTCGGCACAGGAGCTATCCCGCCAGCCGTTTATCTCGCGTGAGGCCGGTTCTGGCACCCGTGCTGTTGTAGATTCGCTACGGATAGGGAAAAAGCCGGTTATCCCGCCAGCCAACGTGATATTGGAATTGGGCAGTAGTACAGCCATAAAAAAGACGGTGGAAGGGGGGCTGGGGGTATCCATTATTTCGTTGATGACGCTAGACCACGAATTGAGGCTTGGCTCGCTACGGGCGTTGCGCATAGGGCTCTTTCCTATGTACCGGGGCATTTCTTTTATTTTCCCGCGCGGAATGGGGCAGGCGGCGCTGGTAAAGGATATGGTTTTGATGTGCAGGGAGTACGGAGGGGAAATTACCGCAGGCGGCGGTAAAAGAGAAAAGAAATCCTGATTTGATAAGCGTCCCCGAACCCCATATAATCGGCAACATGAATAAAAGCAGAGCTGTTTCAATATCCGTTGCCGTGTGCCTTTGCCTATTGGCATCCTCTTCGTGCGCCAACAAAAGTTCCAAATTCAAGTTCACCATGCAGCGTGACGCAGTGATGGACATGGTCGGGCAAAATGTCCGCACCGAAAAAGTTTATCGCGACCTGGATACCATACTGATAGCCGACGTACTGCTCTACAAGCCGGAGATAAAAAGGTCTGGCGTCAAGCAGGCGAAGGACGAGGGGCGTATAGATGCGGAGCAGGATAAGGAAATGTTCGCCGATATCGCCGACAAGGAAAGCAAGGAAGTGGAGTTCCTGGCCGGTGTCTATACTGGCGATAAACGCTGGAACGACCTGGATAAAAATAATTCCATGTGGCGTGTGACGCTGAAGACGGCGGACGGATCGTGGGTTACGCCTTCTTCCATTACTAAGTTGAAGCTGGACAAGATGCAGGATGCGTGGCTTTTCCCGTTTCTTACCGAATGGAAGTATGCTTACCGGATTGTCTTCCCGAAGACGCCAGCTATAGCCGGGGTCAACAGCTATACTCTCCGGATTACTTCTGTGGTGGGCGAGGGTACGTTTAACTGGGACTTAACACCGCCGAAATAATTCAATTTTCGCCAAGCCTGGTATCCGGCAGGTACTGGCGGCGGATGCGGGAAGGCGCTCTGCGGAGCCTGCCGTTCCCGTCTTAAATGCATGAAAGGCGTTGTGTGGCCAAGCTGGACATCCACAGGAACAAGATAGTAATAGTCGGCCCGCCGAACGTGGGGAAAAGCACGCTCTTCAACAAATTTTCCCGCGCCTATTCGGTAGTCTCCAATTACGCGCAAACCACCACCGAATCCCACCGAAAGGAGTCATCTTTTGCAGGGGGGATATTCGAAATCATAGATACCCCCGGCCTTTTCTCGCTTGCCGCAGGTTCTACGGACGAGACGGTAACAACCGGGATAATTATCAACGAACATCCCGAGCTTGTTTTGTTTTGCGGGGACGCCACAAACCTGAAACGGAGCTTGGTGCTTTTGGCCCAGGTGCTGGAAATGCAGATACCCACGACTTTTTGCCTTAACAAGATAGATGAAGCGGGACGGAAAGGGATTTCCGTAAACCAAAAGGCGCTGGAGGCGGAGGTGAAAATCCCTACTGTGCTTACTGCGGCTATCCATGGCGTTGGGCTTAGGGAACTGGAGGATGCGGTAAAAGCCACGGTTGAAGGGATTTCATCGGCGGGTTATGCCCCGCATATCGAGGATGCCCTGAAAAGCCTGCGCGCGTCTTTTCCGGTGGGAAACATGCCAGCCAAGGGCATCCTGATTTTGTTGTTGATGGACGATGCTGTCGCCAACGTTGCAGTGGGTAGCCGATATGGTAACGACATAATGGGGAAGGCTGCGGAAATACGCCACAAGCTTTACCAAAAGTATTCGCAGGCGGGGGTCAGGCAGTCCGTTTTCAACTCGCGCGAGGCGTGGGCCGATTCGGTGGTTGCCAAAACTACGGTAAAGGTTCCGCTGGACTCAAAGAGCATCGGGTATCACATGGCCCGGTTATCGCGCCAGCCGCTTACCGGCATACCGATACTGATGGGGGTGCTGTGGCTTACGTTCTACGGGGTCGGCACCATATCCGCCAAACTGGCGGCTCTCCTGGACACCTGGATTTTTATCCCGGCAGTGAAATTTGCCTCCGGATATATCGCCAACCAGCTTTTGAACGATTTTCTTTTCGGAAACTTCGGCGTACTTACGATGGGAGTTATAAATGCCATAGGGACGGTGGTGCCTATCCTGCTGGTGTTTTTTATAATCGTCAATTTTCTGGAGGAAGTGGGATACCTGCCGAACCTGAGCGTTTTGGTAAACAGGGTAATGGTGCCGTTTGGTTTGAGCGGCAAGGCGGTTTTGCCGATGGTGCTGGGCTTTGGGTGCAATACTATGGCGACTGTGGCCACAAGGATGCTGGAAACGAAAAAAGAGCGGGTTATCGCGTCGTTTCTTATTGCGCTTGGTTTTCCATGCGCGGTGCAACTGGGTGTGCTTTTCGCCATACTTTCCACCGCTCCGTTTTCCGCCCTTCTTATCGTGATATTTGCGGTGGTAGCCACGCAGGTTGTGGTTGGGGTCTTGCTGAACCGCATGATACCAACCAAACGTCCTGCGGATTTTATCTTGGAACTGCCGACTTTTGCCAAGCCCCACTGGCGCAATATTGCCATAAAAACCTACTTCCGCATCAAGTGGTTCCTGGCCGAGGTATTGCCATTGTTCGTTTTCGCCTCCGTTTTCATGTTTGTCCTGGATAAGGTCGGAACTCTACTGGCCATCGAAAGGTTGTTACGCCCGATGGTCACCGGTTTTTTGTCCCTGCCGGATAAGGTGACCGAAGTTTTCATCCTTGTCCTGGCGCGGCGCGAGATAGGGGCGGTATTTTTTAAAAATATGGTGGATGGCGGCCTGCTGGATTATTCCCAAACAGTGGTGGGGCTGGTGGTGATAACGTTGTTCATCCCGTGCGTTTCCAATACAATGGTGATGGTGAGGGAACTGGGCGTCCGCTGGGCGGTATCCATCAACACCGCGATAATCGTTATCGCTATTGCGGTGGGCGGAATTGTCAATTACGGTATCAGGCTGTTTTAGGGTAAAGGGAAAACGAAAAACGGTGAAACATATAGGCGACTACAAGCGGGACGAACTGCTGGAGCTGTTGTGGCATCTGGACGAAAGCCACGAGCTTACGCTTGCCTCGCTGAAAGAGCATGACGAGGAAGGCCTTTTTGAAAGTTGCCTGAAGGACATCTCATACCAGCATATCGTCGCCATTGATGGGGGAAACATCCGCCTTACGCAGAAAGGGAAGGAAATAGCGCGTGACATTACCCGGAGCCACCGCTTGGCGGAGCGGCTGGTTGCCGATGTGCTAGGCTCCGGCGATAGGGAACCGGAGGACGCCGCCTGCGAGTTCGAGCATGTCCTTGTGCCGCATATTGTCGATTCCATCTGCACACTGCTGGGGCATCCGCGCAGTTGTCCGCACGGCAAACCAATCCCGGAGGGGAAATGTTGCATTGAGGCAAAGGAAACGCTGGAGAGCGCCGTCATCCCCCTTTCGGAGTTGCCTACCGGCGTTGATGCGGTGGTTGCATTTGTCAACACGCGGGACGATGCGCGGCTTTTAAAGCTTATGTCGATGGGGATAACGCCTGGGGTGGTGGTGAAACTGCACCAGAAATACCCCGCGCTGGTGATAGAACTAGACCAAAGCCAGCTCGCCATAGAAAACGCTATCGGCGACGAAATAAAGGTCTGGCGCCCCACCGGGAAGTAACGCACAGGCTCGTTACATGTCTATCCTGAAAGAGGCCATCTGGCCTGCCGTCTCTTCCACGCCCACCTCTATCGAATCCACGCCCGATAGGTAACCTTTTTTTTCCAGTACATCCCTCAGCTCTTTGCAGAGATATTCGGAAAGCATTTCCACCGTAGTG
>JAHFEI010000197.1 GCA_023248615.1 Nitrospinales bacterium
GCCGTATTCCAGCCGCTCTATTACTGCGGCATCCGTCGGGTATTCCACCTTTGCCACATCTTGGTCGTTTATCCATTTGAAGTCCAGGCCTTGGATGTCACGGTTGGCAATTTTCACCTGCGTTCTTGGGCCTTTTTCGGACTCCTTCGGCGATTCCTTCCTGATAACTTGGCCCAGTACGAAGGTTCCGTCTTTCATGTTGAATTTCGCCAGGTTCGAAGGCCAGAAATAGGCGCCACCGTTGGCGAGTATCAGCCCCATAAGGCCCACTACCATGCCGACAAGGATAAGTACAGCAATGCCGCTAAGCCAAATGAACGGAACTCCCTCCGCCCAGAAGCCCCTCTTGAATTCCTGCGTATTATCCACCGTTTTCAAAACCTCGAATATTTTTTCCGCAGGCGGGCGCTCACAAGCTCCGCCAGTGTGTTAATGACAAACGTAAAGCTGAACAGCAAAAACCCAACAAGAAATAAAATCCTGTACAAGCTTCCCCCAACAGGAGCCTCCGGCATTTCCACCGCAATTGCCGCCGACATCGCGCGCATGCCGTTAAATATGCTCACATCCATTATCGGCGTGTTGCCGGTGGCCATAAGCACTATCATGGTTTCTCCCACAGCGCGGCCCAAGCCAAGCATCACGGCGGCAAATATTCCGGGGCTGGCCGCCGGTAGCACAACATGGATGGCAGTTTGCCACCTGCTTGCCGCCAACGCGTACGATGCCGCAGTAAGCGAAGGGGGAACAGCCGAAAGCGCATCCTCCGATATCGTGAAGATAATGGGGATAACGGCGAACCCGAGCGCGAAGCCTACAACCACGCAATTGCGCGGATCGTACAAAAGGCCAAGCGAGGAATAAAGCCACTGCTTCATGTCCCCATGGAAGAAAAGATGTTCAACCCCCTCCGAAACCGCCCAGCCCACCAGCAAGGCAACCAGCACGATAGGCAAAAGAAAAAGGAGGTCTCCCTTGGTGCCGCTTACCGGCCGTAACCTGCGCGGCAACGCCCACCATGCGCACACCAGGAAAAACCATGCCGCCGGGACAGAAATAAACATCATAAAAAATGTGGACAGATGGGCATTGAGCATAGGCGCAAGCCAAAGCCCCGCAAGAAAACCTACAACCACGCTTGGTATGGCCGCCATCATTTCTATCAGCGGTTTTACTACGTTGCGAAGCCCGGCGGGAGCCAGTTGCGAGAGGTAGATAGCTCCCAGCAATGCAATCGGCACCGAAAAAAACATTGCGTAAAAGGTTCCTTTCAGCGTACCGAATATCAGAGGCCAAAGCGAGAGCTTGGGTTCAAACTCGTCCGTCCCGCCGGAGGACTGCCACACCATCTCCGGCCCGGTGTACCCTTCGTACCATACCTTTGAAAAGAGCGTTTTGAAACTGACCTCCGGGTGGTTCTCTTTCAGCGAATAGCCGTAAAGCATGCCTTCTTCGCCCAGTACCAGGATGCCATTCGACTTGGGAGCAAAGGCAACGATGGAAGGCCTCTGCACAACATTGATTTGGGCATAGGTCTTGCCGGAAGTGGAATAGTGGTAGGCAAGGGAGCCATTTACGGATGCGTTAACAAACCCCTTGCCGCGTGGCGAAGGGACAACAAGCCGTATGGCCTGCCCCTGGTTTTTGAACGAGCGTACCTTCATGTACCGCATCCCGGCACTGCTGAAGGCCATGGATGCATCCATCCCCGCTTTTCCGGCGTAATTTTTGTCCACCACCTCGCGCTCTTCGCCGGGCCGGATGGTTACGCCTTCCCAAAGTTTTACCGGGGTCGCGCCATTATTTTTGGCCTTCAGGTAACGGACGGGAAACCACTCCGTAATATTGCCGGAGGCATCGCCAACTATAAGGGCTTCGTCCGCTATCAAAAAGGCCAGTGCGGTTATTTCCGTATCCGACGCCTTGAACTTTTCAACCTGCGAAAACTCTCCGCCCCCATTGCCGAACACCAAAAGGTGTCCATCGGGAGTTCCGGCCACAATCTCCGACATCGAAGACTTCATGGCCAACGCGCTGATCACCGCGCCCTTAGTATCTATTTGCGTTATCTTCGGCACACCGCCGGGCGCGTCTAAAATGGCAACCGATAAACCGGCGGATTTGGAATATCCGGCTACAGTCACCTTCCCCTCTTCATCCGCTGCTCCGGCCAGGAACGACACAGCCACGCCAGAGGGGAACAGCCGGACCAGCGGGCCATAATCCACCGATGGTTTTACCGCCCGCTTTGTGCCGGAATAGTCCGCACGGTACTTCACCTCAACGCTCCCCACAAAACCATCCTCGGTGCCAAATGCCATCCAGCCACGCTTTGTCATCCTGCACGCAGAGATCACGGTTTTGCCGCTTATGGCGGGGTGCGCAACAGTTTGCAAAGGCGCCCCGGTTTCCAGGGATAGGAAGTCGATATTCCCACGGGCATCCAGCCTGAATGCGGTATCCAGATATTCATCCGTGCCTATAGCCATCGCAACTACCGGGGAAAGGCGGCGGCTGGCCGACCATTCTACAGTTTTTCGTATTTCCGGGTTACGTAGCAAGGGAGCCACTTCCTTGAAGACAAAAGCCATGATGGCGATAACGGAGAGGATGGTGATAGCGCTTCCGAACGTGATAATCCACCGCGCCCAGGTATCCGCCCGATGCACACTCCTGTCGTGCTTATCAGAGTCCAACATATCTCACACCCACCACCAATAGAAACGCCTTATGCCAGGAGGGAAAAATTCCACTCCCGGCGCAAGGCTATACTTTTTACAATTCTACTACTTGCCCAGTTGTTCAAGCTCCTTGTCTATATCTTTGCCCAGCATCGGCAGAAAGCCATCTTTAAGGACCACTTCCTGGCCTTCCTTGCTGTAAATGAACTTTATGAATTCCTTCGCCAGAGGATCCAGCCCCTTCTTCGGGTCCTTTGCCACATAAATATTCAAGAAGCGGGAAAGCGGATATTTGCCGCTGTAAATATTCTCTGCGCTATCGCTAAACACCTCTCCACCATCTTTTTCGGAAAGCGGGACGGTGCGTACGCCGGAGGTCATGTACCCCATGCCACTATACCCTATCGCGTTTCGCTCTTCGGTTACACCCTGAACTACTGCGGCGGAGCCTGGCTGTTCCTTCACTTCGTCCTTGAAATCGCCTTTGGCCAAGGTGTGTTCCTTAAAATAGCCGTAGGTGCCGGATGCAGAGTTACGACCAAACATCACTATAGGGGCGGAGACATATTTATCGGCCAATCCCAACTGTCCCCAAGTTGTGATATTTTCGCCTGCGCCACGCTTGCGCTGTTTGCCGAATATGGCGTCAAGTTGGCTTAGCGAAAGTTTTTTCACCGGATTATCTTTGTTTACGTACACCGCCAAGCCGTCCACCGCAACGCGGAAACGGGTCGGCTTGAACCCGCGTTTGGCCTCAAAGCCATCCACTTCCTGCGCCTTCATGTCGCGCGACATCGGCCCGAGTTGCGCCACGCCTTCGGTAAGGGCTGGCGGCGCGGTGGCCGAGCCTTTGCCTTCCATCTGCAGGTTTACGTTAGGATATATCTTTTTAAACCCCTCCGCCCAGAGAGTGAGCAGGTTGTTCATCGTATCGGAGCCGATGCTGTTGAGATTGCCGGATATGCCGCTAACTTTCTGGTAGGGTTTCAGGCTCTTGTCTACCTTTACCACCTCAGCATGTGCAGGAACTGCGGAAAAAAACAGCCCGCCCATTAAGGCAAATCCCGCCGCAAACGTTTTCAGTCCTCGCTTCATCCGATTCCTCCAAAATTTTTTTCCCGCGTACCCATTGTTTAAACCGGTTAGGCAAAAACCATATCCGGCTTGTGGCAACTCTACATAAATACCGATTAAGGGCGTATGAAAAAAATGTTAAGGTTTGGTTAAAGCCATTCACAGTGACTTAGCGCTTTCCTTTCAATGGATTGTGCTGAGTATTGGATAAAGCTCTGAACCATTTTACGACTAGGTTATAGCTATGGGGCGGATAAATTAAATTCTATCTGGTGGGGTTGTCCGGTTTTGTTATTGGGCCTGTAGCGTGCAGTGGCGTTTTTTATGCTATGAGGTTAGGCGGAAGTAATCATGTTGCGGATCGCATCACGGTCGGCATCGGGTATTGCGGCTACATCCAGCGCCTTGATTATTTCCTCCTTCACTTTATCCTTATCCACTGCGTTTGCCAGGGCTGTCAGCATTATTTCCTTGGCGCGCGCAATTTCTTTTAGCCCAAGATTGGCGGCGGCAAGTATTACATCCAGGTCGTAACGTATCATGGACAGCCCGAGGCGGTGGGCATGTTCGAACAGGTCAACGATGTCCTTGTGCCTCCCCTTTTTCATGTACAGCGTGCCTATCATAGACAGCCGGTCGCCGTTGCGCGGGCTTATCTTTATCGCCCTCTCCAGCATACTTATGGCATCGTCATCCCGGTTGGCTTTCA
>JAHFEI010000013.1:0-8196 GCA_023248615.1 Nitrospinales bacterium
TATTTACGATTCGCGCACCACCGTTGTCCCAACCGCCGTATTTAACATGCAGTACTGCATGCCGCGCGGCGCGAAATTCCCGCGCTTCTTCTTGCCGCTGGCCGTGGTTTTCGGCAAGCCGCTGGACCTCTCCAAATATTACGGTTTGCCCGATTGCCGGGAAAACTCGCAGGCAATCATAGACGAGGTGATGGGGGCTATTGCCGCCATACAAAAAGAGTACGCCCACCTGGATATTTACCACGAGGGAGAGAAGTGATGGAGCCATTCCCGGCGGGTGCCGCCGCGCAAACAATGGCGGGTGTGGACGAAGCGGGGCGCGGCCCACTAGCCGGGCCGGTGGTAGCCGCCGCCGTGGTTTTGGCAGATGGCAAAATTCCGCCGTGGCCCCTGGCTGATTCCAAAACCATTACCCGCCAACGCAGGGAAAAACTTTTCGACTGGCTTTACGAAAGCGGGGCGCAGATAGGCATCGGTTTCGCCGACCACGAGGAAATAGACAAAATGAACATCCTGCGCGCCTCTTTGTGGGCCATGAAAAAGGCGGTGTTGCAACTGCCCAATGTGCCGGGCAGGCTGATGATAGACGGCATATTTACAATAGACATGGCACTGCCGCAAGAGGCGATAGTGAAAGGGGATTCGAAAATCCCGGCCATTTCCGCCGCATCCATAATCGCAAAAGTAACGCGCGACAGGCTGATGGACGGGCTACACGAAAAGTATCCGCAATACGGATTTGCAAAACACAAAGGATATCCCACCAAAGACCACAGGGAGGCGATACTGAAATTCGGCCCCTCCCCCATCCACCGCAAATCGTTTAAGGGGGTAAAGGGCGTTGGACTTCCTTCGGAATTTTAAAAAGAAGGTCGAATCCCTCGCCTTCGGAAAAAGCTCCGAGAAGCTGGCGGAAAAGCACCTGCGCTCAAAAGGGTACACCATAATAGAAACCAACTACCGATGCCGCGAAGGGGAAGTGGACATAGTGGCGCGGCAGGGTGATTACCTTGTCTTTTGCGAGGTGAAAGCGCGGCGCAACAAAAGCTACGGCTCCGCGCTGGAGGGAGTTACGCCGCAAAAAATAAAAAAAATCCGCCTCGCCGCCGCCCACTACATCCACAAGAAAAAACTCCAGGGGGTGGATTGCAGGTTCGATATATTGACGATAGACAAATCGGAAGACGGCGGCATAAAAGTGGAACTCATCCAAAACGCGTTTTAGTCGGCTAAAAAACACAGGCTCTTTGACTCCCGCCGAATCTGGTATAAAATACGCTTCTTTAAAGAACTGCGAGGAGGAGCCAAGTGCACGATTTTCAATATAAGGAAGGTACGCTACACTGCGAGGCGGTGCCGCTGGAAAAAATAGCCCGCGAAGTTGGCACCCCTTTTTACTGTTACAGCCAGCATACGCTGGTGCGCCATTACAAGGTTTACGAGGAAGCGTTCAAAGATGTGAAAAGCCTTGTCTGCTTTGCCGTAAAATCCAACTCCAACATCGGCGTACTGCACGAGTTGGTAAAGGCGGGAGCCGGGTGCGACATCGTATCGGGCGGTGAGTTGTTCCGCGCCCTGAAGGCGGGGTGCGACCCGCGCAAGATAGTGTATGCTGGCGTTGGCAAGACGGAAGAGGAGATTGAGTTCGCGCTGAAAAGCGGCGTCCTTATGTTCAACGCGGAATCGTCGCAGGAACTTTTCGCCATCGACGTGGTGGCGGGGAGGATGGGTAAAAAAGCGGGGGTTGCCCTGCGCGTAAACCCGGATGTGGATCCGCAAACGCACCCGTACATATCCACCGGGCTGAAGAAAAACAAGTTCGGCATATCCATAGACGCGGCGGTGGAGGAATACCAGTTGGCCTCGAAGATGAAAAACCTGGAAATCATCGGCGTACACCAGCACATCGGAAGCCAGATTACGCAGGTGCGCCCGTTTGTGGATGCGGTGGAACGCCTGCTGGCCTTTGTGGACAAGCTAAGGGCGGTGGATATCCACATAAAGTACATCGATATCGGCGGCGGCCTTGGCATCACTTACAAGGACGAAGCGCCGCCGCTCCCATCGGAGCTGGCGAAGGAAATAGTGCCGATGCTGAAAAAACATGATTGCACCATCATATTCGAGCCGGGGCGCAACATAGTGGGCAACGCTGGAGTGCTGGTGACGCGAGTGGTGTACACAAAGATGAACGAAGGGAAAACCTTCTATATCGTAGATGCGGGGATGAACGACTTGGTACGCCCCACGCTATACCAGGCGCACCAGGCCATACAGCCTATCGACCAGGCGGCAATGGGCCGCACGAAGCTTGAGGTGGATGTGGTAGGGCCGATTTGCGAGAGCGGAGATTTCCTGGCAAAAGACCGCGTGGTGCCGGAATTTAAAAAGGGTGAACTGATGGCGGTGATGAGCGCCGGGGCGTATGGATTTACCATGGCATCCAACTACAACTCCCGCCGCAGGGTCGCGGAAGTGCTGGTGATGGGCGATAAGTACCACACGGTGCGTCAACGCGAAACGTGGGATGACCTCATACGCGGCGAAAAGGTGGCCAGCTAAAGCTATGGCAAAGATAATCAAGTTCGCCAAGTACCAGGGCTTGGGCAACGACTTTGTGCTGGTAGACGACCGTGCCGGAAAGCTGAAACTTGGCGAAGCGCAGATACGGTTGTTGGGCAACAGGAACTACGGCGTCGGCTTCGACCAGATGATGATAGTGAAAAAATCGGTAAAGGCCGATTTCAAGATGGCGCTGTATAACTCTGATGGCTCCGTGGCCGAGATGTGCGGCAACGGCATACGCTGTTTCTCGCGCTTCCTGCTGGACAGCAAGATAACGAAGAAGGCCAAGCTCTCCATAGAAACGCTTGCCGGTACCATACGCACCACAGTCGTGGGCAAGCTGGTGGAGGTGGATATGGGCGAGCCGATGCTGGATGGCCCGCAAATTCCCATCGCCATGGAAGGGCAGGTAGTAAACAAGCTCATTGATACAGACATGGGCAATTTCCATATCACCGGCGTATCCATGGGGAACCCGCATATTGTAATTTTCACCGATAAGCCGGAAGAGATTGAGCTGGACAAGGTCGGGCCGATGCTGGAGCGCCACAAGCTTTTCCCAAAGAGGACGAATGTGCATTTCGCCAGGATAGACGACGCGAAAAACATTACCGCTATCCACTGGGAACGCGGAGCCGGAGCCACCCTGGCTTGTGGCACGGGCGCGTGCGCCACAGCTGTTGCCGCGGTTTTAAATAACCTCACCGGCAGGCTCGTCACCGTGCACCAACGCGGCGGTAGCCTGAAAATCGAGTGGAACGGCAAGGATAGCCGGGTGTATATGACTGGCCCTGCGGTAAAGGTTTTCGCAGGCTCCATCGCCATCTGAACGTAGCGAAGCATCTCTCACAGCCTAAGAGAGATGCTTCGTAACGCCTTGAACGACGGCTTCCCAAAATTTTTCAACAGCCCACAGGAAAGAGCCGGTTTTTAGTCCTTCCTTAAAAACTCCACAAGCTGGCGTACGCCGTAACCCGCGCTTCCGCTGGTCTGGTACGGGGCCAGCCCTTTCGCGCTGTTGGCCGTTCCGGCAATATCCAGATGCGCCCACGGGTAATCCGTAAACTTCTTCAAAAACGCCGCCGCAGTAATCGCGCCGCCGTATCGGTCTCCAATATTTTTAACATCGGCTATCGGGCTCTTTATCTGGTCGTCGTAGTCCTCCCATAGGGGCATAGGCCAGCAGCGTTCGCCGGTGCTTTCCCCCGCATCGCGCAGGGAGTCCATAAGTTTTTGGTCTGTCCCGAAAAGGCCGCTGGCAAAGGTGCCGAGCGCCACCATACATGCGCCGGTAAGCGTTGCAAGGTCTATTACCGATTTCGGCTTGTACCTTTTTGCGTAGCTAAGCGCGTCCGCCAGTATCAGCCTTCCCTCCGCGTCGGTATTCAGTATTTCCACCGTGATGCCGGACATGGAGCGCGCTATGTCGCCCGGCTTTATTGCGCGTCCTCCCGGCATGTTTTCCGTGCATGGAACAAGCCCGACGACATTCTTTTTCAGCTTTAGCAGGGCTATAGCCACCATGGCTCCTATCACCGCGCCACCGCCGCTCATATCGAACTTCATGTCTTCCATCCCGCCGGACGGTTTTATGGATATGCCGCCCGTATCGAAAGTAAGCCCCTTGCCGACAAGCACCACCGGTTTTTCTTTCTTTGGCCCTTTGAAATATTCCATCACGATAAACTTGGGTGGCTGCTCGCTTCCCTGCGCCACCGCCAGGAAGGAACCCATCTTCAGTTGCTCTATTTTGCGTTTATCGAACACGCGGCACCGCACACCCGCTTTTTTGCACTCGCGTAGGGCCGTTTGTGCGATGAAGGTGGGCGTTGCTGTGTTGCCCGGATGGTTGCCCAAGTCGCGGGCAAGGTAAACGGCTCGGCATATTTTCTCTGCGGCATCCGCCCCGGCCTTTATTTTGGGCGCATCTTTCCCACAGGCGAACAGGGCCAGCGAAAGCTCCGTACCGTTGTCTTCCGGTTTTTTCTTATACTCCATGAAGCGGTAGAGCGAAAGGAAAATGCCTTCCGTGGCGGCCTGGGCCATCTGTTGCGCCGGGTGTTTTTTCGATACCAGCATGTCGAGGGAGAGCGCAAGCGATTTTGCCCCGGCTCCACGGGCAACCTGGGCCGCTTTTGCGGCGGCGCGGCGCATTATCTCTTCGCTAAAATCGGACTTCTTGCCAAGCCCCACAAGCAACACCGTGTCCGCCGGTAACTTGCCCAGCGTATCCACAGCGCGGGTGGCATATTTTTTCGGAGTATATTTCTTTTTTTTGATAAGTGCGGAGAGGTAGCCTCCCAACTTCTGGTCCAGCGCACGCGGGGCTTTGTCGCCATCGAACATGAAAACGGCCAACGCCCCAACTTTCACCTTATCCAGGGAAGCCTGTTTTACCTGTACTTTTATCATCCGGCATTTTCTCCACAGCTATACATTACCTGCGCGGCGCAAACCGCATTATCAATCCATCTGTTTTTTGCAGTATAGTATACCCGATGGAGGAAATGTAAATGAGAACAATGCTTGCGGCGCTGGTTTTTGCGGCAACCCTTTTCACATCCGTAGCGCATGCGGAAAGCGACAGGGCGTTCGAGGCCGTGTCGCACGAGTACAACGTCAACGCGTCACCGCAGATATCCTCACGCAAATTCAATTGTACGGTAAGGTCCATGGACCAGGGGCTTGTAAGGGTGGTGGAAATCCGCAGCTACATAACGGCAAAATCGCAGCCGGATGTGCTGATACGGATAGTCTCATCCAATAATTCCGTGGCAAGCCAGATATACAACGGCAAGATGGAGATGATAGCCGAGTACACGAATGCCGAAATGGTAAACAGCAACCTTTTCACTTTCAAAAGCGGCGACGATAAACGCAAGGTAAACGGCAGGTGGTATATGGACCCGGATTATATGATGAGCGACTTTACCATAGCGGACGCAGGCGGCAACCAGCTTTACAAGGAGACGGTGATATATTCCGCCAAGAAACCTGGGCGTAAGTAACACATCCGCTTTCGCGCTGTTTATAGGTAATCCTTAAGGCCGCGCCGCTCCATCTCCTCCACCAGCAACTTTATTTCCTGCGCACGGTCTTTTTTGCAAATCATTATCGCATCGTCGGTCTCCACCACTATCAGGTTATCCACCCCCAGCAATGCGACCAGCTTTTTGGAAACCACCGTATTTTCTTTTGAGGCGATGGAAACAAAGCTGTCTCCCTGTTTGCGGTTGCCGGCAGAATCGGCTTTCCACACGTCATCAATGGCATCCCACGAGCCGATGTCGCTCCAGTCAAACGAGGCGTTTACCACGGCTGCTACGTTGCCGCATTTTTCCATTATCCCGTAGTCGATGTAAACAGGCTCGGCGGCGGCATAATATTTCTCCAGGTCTTCCTGCGTTTTGGGGCTGTTTTTATAAGCCTCCCATGCGGTGTACAACGCGGGAAGGTGTGTGTTTATATTTTTCATTAACACCTTGGCGCGAAACGCGAACATGCCGCTGTTCCACAGGTAGCGCCCGGTGCCTATATAGTCCTTCGCCTTTTTGCGGTTCGGCTTTTCCTTGAACGAAAGGACGGAAAAGGCCTGCGCCCCCAGCTTTTCCCCCACCTCGATATATCCGTACCCTGTTTCGGGACGCGTAGGGCGGATACCGAATGTGGCAAGCACCCCCTTGGAGTCGGCCAGGTTTGCGCCTATCTGGATATCCGCCAGGAACTTCTCCAGCGGGGAAATGATGTGGTCGGACGGAAGCACAACCATAATCGGGTCTTCGGCTTTATCCATGATGTGCGCGGCGGCCAGCGCTATGGCGGGGGCTGTATTTTTCCCTACCGGCTCCACCAACACGTTTTTGGAAGGCAGGTCGTTCGCCACTTGGCGTACTTCCTCGGCATGGCTTTTCATCGTAACCACCAAGGCCCGTTGCGGGGTGACAAGCGGTAGCACCCTGTCCAGCGTCTGCCGCAAGAGCGATGTGTTGCCGTTCAAGTTCAGTAGGTGCTTGGGCCGGGCAATGCGCGAAAGGGGCCAAAACCGCGTTCCGCGCCCGCCAGCGATAATTACTGCAAATATCCGGTTATTGTCCAATTGGCTCCCTCAATAAATATGGATGTGCGATTATACCCTTTCCGGGCCGTTTTCCACTCCACGCAAAATGTTGCCGTAAAAAATAAAAAGGACGGCGAATGCCAGCGACGCTACGCCGCAAGCCATAAAAATCGGGGTCATGTCGCCGCCCACAATCAACAGGCCCAACACCGGTGGCCCGATGGTCTGCCCAACCCGGATGAGCATAGCCAGCATGGAAACCATAACGCCCCTGTGCTCAAACGGAGCCAAGCCAGTGACAATATTTTGCAGTAGCGGAACGGTTATTCCCATAGCGGCGCCAAACACCATGATAGGTGCGATTATCCATTCCTTCTGCGTGACGAAAAGGACGGAAAAGAATGAAACGGCAAAAAGCGAAAAACCGGCGATGAACATGCGGCGGGCGCCTATGCGATTCTGGATGCGGTGCGCAAACGGGGCAAACCACGCGGTGGCAAAGGAAGCCGACGCGATATAAAGGCCGACGTGGTAGGCATCCATGCCGAAATGGCGATCCATGTAAAGCGTAAGGTAGGTCAGTATCCCGCCATACAACAGCAGGAAGATAGCCAGCCCCGTGGCATAAACCAGCACAGTGCTCTTCTTGAAAATGTGTCCCAGCGACATCCTGAAGTAAATGCCCATACCGGGTGATTTTTTCTTCTGTGGCTCCTTGAAATAAACCATCATAAAAAGAGCCACAGGCAACACCCCCCAGAACGCTAAAAACGGAGTCCTCCAACTTACCGTCGCCAACACCCCGCCGATAAACGGGAAAAACGCAGTGCCGACGCTGAGTACCGCCGAGTTCATTCCCATCACCTTCAGCCTGTCCTTTTCCTCAAACAGGTCGCCGATAAGCATGGTGGACATGGAGGGCAGGATGGCTGAACCGATGCCTTGGACAAACCGTAAAACGGAGATGGTGAAAAAATCTTCCGCCCAGAAAATAAGCCCACCCGCACAGGCAAAAATCACCACCGACGGTATCATGAGCATTTTGCGGCCAAAGCGATCCGCCAACACTCCGAAGAAAAGGACAAACACCACCCCAGGCAGGGTGAGCGCGGTAATGACAAGCCCTATCTGCCCTTCCGGCACATGGAACTGCCTCGCTATCACCGGCAGGTCTGGCACTATCAGGCTAACGCCCGCAACGGCGCAGATAGTGTTTATGAACACTATATATAGGTTGATATTTTTAAAAAGTGACATACGCTAAAAAAACCGTATGCCCGCTTGTAGCGCCACAAGCGCAAAAATGCCCGCCGCCGTATCGTCCAGCATCACCCCCGCCCCACCTTCCAGTTTTTCCATCATGGCAATGGGGCCGAACTTCCATATGTCGAAAAGGCGGAAAAGCAAAAAACCTCCCAGAACCGCCACGGGGGTAAAAGGCGCCATGAAAAGGGCGAGAAGCTGCCCGGCAATCTCGTCTACCACTATCTGCTTGCTATCCTTTCCGCCAAACAACCGCTCCGCCCGTGTGGAAAGCGGGATGCCAACGAGCGTGATAGCCGCCACTACTGCCA
>JAHFEI010000013.1:8206-15820 GCA_023248615.1 Nitrospinales bacterium
GCCAGGTAGGCCGCCGGAGAAAGGGAGTGGATAAAGTAAAAAACAAGCACACCCACCACCGAGCCTGCGGTTCCGGGAGCTATGGGACTATAGCCGCTACCGAAACCTGTGGCAAAAAACAGTACGGCCCTGTCCGCAAATGTCAGATTTTGCATCCGCAAAGTCTAACACATCCCTAAATTTGTGGGTGTGCTGGGGCGGCCATTCCTAATAATTCGGTCAAAAACCGCGTTATCTGTTAAAATATGCCAGAAAGTGCTTCTCAATCGGACGCAAAATGATTACAATGAGCCGACTTTTAAAAGGAGACAAGGACAGATGAACGTAGAAGAGAAAGTAAAAGAGATTATCGCCGAGCAACTGGACGTGGACGCCGAGGAAGTTATTCCGGATGCTTCGTTTATTGAAGACCTGGGCGCAGACTCGCTGGACACCGCAGAATTGGTGATGGCGTTTGAAGAGGCCTTCGATATAGAAATTTCCGATGATGATGCGGAAAAAATCCAAAAGGTGAAAGACGCAGTGGACTACATAAAGGCCAAAAAGGGCTGATAGCCGCATAATGGCACGAAGAGTTGTAGTTACCGGCTTAGGGACGGTGTCCCCGCTGGGAAACTCCGTAGCCGAAACGTGGGAAGGGATAAAGGCCGGTAAAAACGGCGTTGGCTCCATCACCCGCTTTGACGCGAAGGATTATCCGGTCACGTTCGCCGCAGAGGTCCGGGGGTTCGATCCGCTCCCATGGATTTCCAAAAAAGAACTCAAGAAGATGGACCTGTTCATACAGTACGCCGTCGCCGCCGCCTTCATGGCGCTGGAAGATTCCGGCCTGAAAATCGATGCATCCATCGCCGAACGTGTCGGCGTTATTGTCGGCTCCGGCATAGGCGGCCTTCCTGCCATCGAGGAGTACCACAAGGTGCTAATGGAAAAGGGGCCGCGCCGCGTTACCCCGTTCTTCATCCCTATGGTTATCAACAACATGGCCAGCGGGAACATTTCCATAATGTCCGGCGCAAAGGGGCCGAACTCGTGCATAACTACCGCATGCGCCACCGGCACCCACGCCATCGGCGATTCCATGCGGATAATCGCCCGTGGCGAGGCGGATGTAATGATATGCGGCGGCGCGGAATCGGTTATCTGCCCCACAGCCGTTGCGGGGTTTGCCGCCGCGCGGGCTCTTTCCACGCGTAATGACGACCCGGCCCATGCCTGCCGCCCATTCGACAAGGATCGCGACGGGTTTGTGCTGGGCGAAGGCTCCGGCGTATTGATACTGGAAGAATATGAACATGCCAGGAATCGCGGCGCAAAAATCTACTGCGAAGCGGTGGGCTACGCCATGACGGGCGATGCCTTCCACATGACGTCGCCACCGCCGGAAGGCGAAGGCGCGGCGCGATGCATGGCCAAGGCGCTGGCAGACGCAAACATGAAGCCGGAGGAAGTGGATTACATCAACGCCCACGCCACATCCACCATTGCGGACGCCATAGAGACCAAGGCCATTAAATCGGTCTTCGGCGAACACGCCTATAAACTTGCCATATCCAGCACCAAATCCATGACTGGCCACCTGTTGGGCGCCGCCGGTGGCGTGGAAGCAGTGCTTACCGCCAAGACAATTGAAGAGGGGATTTTACCCCCGACCATCAACCTAGAAAACCAGGACCCGGAATGCGACCTGTACTGCGTGCCCAACAGGGCGGAGAAACGCGAAGTGAGAGCCGCCCTTTCAAATTCGTTCGGGTTCGGCGGCACCAACGCCGCTATCGTTATGCGCAAAATAACGGACTGATGTTTTTCCTAGGCAGAAAAAAACTCAGCCCCCCTAACGCAGAACGCGAAAGGATGCTGAAAGAATTTGAAAAAAAGATAGGCTACCGGTTCCGCAACATAAACATCCTCAACATCGCGCTTACACACCCATCCTTCCTGCACGAAAACCAGATAAAGGATGAAGAGCATTACGAGCGGATGGAATTCCTAGGCGACTCCGTACTGGGGCTTATCGTCTGCCAGCATATCTATAACGAATTCCCGGATTATGACGAAGGCGGCCTGTCCGATATCAAAAGCCATGTGGTCAGCGAGAAGCACCTTTCCGCCATCGCAAAGCGCATGGAGATAGGGAAATATATCCGCTTTGGCGCGGGCGAGGCGCGCACAGGCGGACGGCGGAAAAATTCCATACTTGCAAACGCATTCGAAGGCGTACTGGGCGCAATCTTCCTGGACGGCGGCTTTGAAAAGGCGAAAAAATACCTGCTCAAATTTTCCAAGGACGATATCGTGATGCACCCGCCCGACAGGGAATCGTCAAACTACAAGGGGATTTTACAAAAATACTGCCAAACATATTTAAATACCGACCCCAACTACCGCGTGGTGGGGGAAAAGGGGCCGTCCCACCATCGGAAATTCCAAATGGAAGTATGGGCAAAAGACACCAAGCTGGGAAGCGGCGAAGGGAAATCCAAAAAAGAGGCGGAACAAAACGCCGCCGCAAAAAGCATACATTTTTTTGAAAGCCCGGAGTTTCGCGAAAAGCACGACCTCGCAGATCCGCCGCTTTCGGGAAATAAGCGACGGCGGAAAAACTGGAGCGCCGCCGCCAACGAAAACGAAGAATCCAAGCAAGACTATTGATATCGCTTCGCGTTAACGAAATTTTCCATTCCCTGCAGGGAGAGACAACACGCACCGGCATCCCCACTGTATTCATACGCCTAACTGGCTGTAACCTTCGCTGCGGATATTGCGATACCTCCTATGCCTACGATGAAGGTAACGTAATGCCGATGGATGAAATCACGGCTCGCGTAGCCGCATACAAATGCCGCACGGTGGAAATAACCGGGGGAGAACCTATGGCGCAACAAGGTACGCCGGAACTCGCCCAGCGGTTGCTTTCGCTCGGCTATCACATAATGATAGAAACCAACGGCACGTACGACCTTTCCATCCTGCCGCCGGAGACGGTAAAAATCGTGGATATAAAATGTCCCGGTAGTGGCGAAGCGGGGAAATTCCACTACGCTAACCTTGAGGGTTTGGCACGGGAGGACGAAATAAAATTTGTCATCTGCTCAAAACAGGATTTCGACTGGGCGCTGGGAGAAGTGGAATCGCACAACCTCGCCGCCATCTGCACGGTTAATATCGCCCCCGTAGCCGGATTGGTGCAACCAGCGCAAGCCGCCGAATGGATTTTGCAAAGCGGGAAAAACCTGCGCCTGAACCTGCAACTCCACAAAATCATATGGGGCGACAAACGCGGCGTGTAATCCCCACAAATAAGCGCCCCTTGCATCTTTCGTCATCCCTGAAAGTGCGCGCCCCCCACTTGTCATTCCGTGCTTGACACGGCAAGCCGCCATGGTCGGCGGCAGTCCATTGCCCATCTTGGGGCAATGGGAATCCAGGTTTTTGTTTCCCGCTTTTTACTCCGTGCCGGGCGTGAGCATCCGAAGCCTGGATTCCCGCGTGCGCGAGAATGACAGTTTTTTTATAGTCATTCTGAGCGTAGCGAAGAATCTCCCTTAACCGGGTGAGACCCTTCGCCGAGGCTCAGGATGACGGGGAACATTCGGGATTACAGGGGGCAAGCTGGCTCCTTAGCCGTTTCTTTTGAAAATTTCGGCTAGGCCGAAGAGTGTCAAATCCGGCTCCACTTTTTCTATCGTCTCGGACACTTCGTTAAGCCATTCGCTTTGGCCGCCGGTGGCTATAACTTTGGGTACGCCTTCCATCTCCAGCTTCATTTTTTTCACTATGGTGTCCACCATTCCCGCAAAGCCGTACACCGCGCCGGACTGCATGCTGGCAATGGTATTTTTCCCTATGACCTTCTGCGGTTTTTCCAGCCGCACCTGCGGCAGTTGCGCCGCCTTTTTAAAAAGCGACAGCATGGAGGTCTCTATCCCCGGCGCAATAACCCCGCCCATATATTCCCCCTTTGCGGATACGGCGTCGAACGTAATAGCCGTACCCAAATCGACAATAATCAGCGGCCCGCCATGTCGCACGAACCCGCCCACGGCGTTTGCTATCCTGTCCGCCCCCACCTCGCGCGGGTTCTCGTACAAAATGCTGATGCCGGTTTTAATGCCCGGCCCAACCACCAAGGCAACTACGCCGAACGTGCGCCGCGCGATATCTATGTACCCGGAAGTGACAGTAGGCACCACGCTACAGATGATGACGTGTTCCACCTCTTTTCTCTCCACCCCGCACTCGCGCAGAAGGGACGAAATCTTCAGTGATGTCTCATCCGCAGTCTCCATGTTGTTGGTGACATACCGGAATTTGTGTTTGAGGTCGGAGCCATCGAAAACTCCGGCGACGGTATTTGTATTCCCAATATCTATCGCTAATAGCATTTCAGCCGCTCCCAAACAAAATATCCCCGGCAGTCACGTGGCGCATTCCGTCCGCCGTTTCCACCAGCAATGCGCCGCCGCCGTCTATCCCGCGAGCGATGCCTTCCACGGCAGGCGCAATATTTTTCACGCTCACCATCCTGCCGAGCGTGCAATCCATCTCCCGCCATTCGTCCAGCATTTGCGCCAACCCGCCGTTTTTTAAAGCGTCCAGTTGCCGCTCCAGCGAATTCAAGACCGCCGAGGCGGCCTGCTCCCTTCCACAAGAAAGGCCGAGTTGCCTTAAGCTTACCGCCGTTTTGGCCAATTCCTGCGGGAAAAACTCCTGCTCCAGGTTAACGCCGATGCCGATAAGCAACATCGGATTACGGCCTCCCTCCCCGGTTTTCAGCTCCACCAATATGCCACCGACTTTCTTGCCGGAAACTTTCCCGGAAAAAATATCGTTGGGATATTTCAGGAAAAACTGCCTCCCGCATACGCCGCCCAGTCCCTTAGCCACCGCCACGCCAGCCGCCAACGTAAGCGGCCCCACATCTTTTATAAGGCCGTCCACCGCCACCGCCGCCGTAAGGCACAGCCCCCCGGCAGAATGCCACACACGGTTAAACCTTCCTTTGCCTGCCGTTTGCCGTCCGGCAATTATCGCCATGCCGTCCGCCAGGGTCCCGGCAGAAAACATCCGGGCGGCAAGGGCGTTGGTGGAATCCACCTCGTCCACAACCAGAAGCGCACGCCCAAGCATCCGCGTGGAGAGTAGCGCGGAAATTTTTTCCTTATCCATCCGTGCGTCTCCGTAGCATCCGCGCAAATGCGAGAATGCCGATAGCCTCGCCAAACCAGAATGTCCCCCACCGGTACGGCGGCGGCAACCCGCCAGCCTGCAAAATGGGGGCATCTACCATGAAGGTGTACAATATCAAAACCGCGCCCGCCGTGACCAACGCCACATCGGTAGCTTTAAGCGGAAGCTCTTTTCCCTCCTCGCCACGCCGGACAATTATCGCGGCGGAAATGCACAGGGAGAGCGCGACCACGACCGGGGCCAAAACCGGCCCCCACCAGACGACCGGCAAAAGGAAAAGAAGGTCTGGCGTGAAGAACGAGGCTGGCCATCCGATAAACACCTCCAGCCAAACGTAGTAGAAGATGTCCCACAGCCCAAACCCGTACATGAAATACGCAAACTTTTGCCAGCCGTTTTTGCCAGCCGCCGCGCCAACGGAGCCGAGCATCGCCAACGTGGCAAGCTCGCGTAGCAGTTCCATTCGCAACATCCCGTCGGGCGGCGTATTGAGCGGGAAGTCGAACCCCTGCGGATAGTACAGCGCACGCAGGTAAACCACTACCGCCGCCTCCACAAGCGCGAACGATATTGCAAAAAGCGAAATGGGCCAAAATTTCTTCATGGAGCTATTTTATAGCGTCCGGACGTCTTTTGTTTATAATGTCGTACCATGAGAAACGAAGTAAGAAAAGCGGTGATGGATGCGCTGGCTCCATTGCTTTCCAGGGCAGGGACGGATAAGGCCGCCCTGCCGTACATAGCTATAGAAGTGCCGGAAGACAAATTTGGCGATTTTTCCACCAATGTGGCGATGGTTTGCACCAAGTTCCTGAAAATTCCGCCGCGCAAGATAGCCGAGGAACTGCTCCCCACGCTGAAAGAAAACCAGCTTTTTAGCGCCGTATCCATAGCCGGGCCGGGGTTCATAAACTTCAGCGTGAAACCGGAAAGGTGGATTGAAGATTTTCGCTCAATACCGGACGACAACTCGGAGTACGGCTCGCTACCGCCAGTCCTGGGGGAAAAAGTTTTGATAGAATTCGTAAGCGCTAACCCCACCGGCCCGTTGCACATAGGGCATGGGCGCGGCGCGGCTGTGGGAGATTCGCTGGCACGGCTCCTGAAAAAAGCGGGGTACGACGCCACAACCGAATATTACACAAACGATACCGGGCTACAGATGGAGAACCTGGGACGTTCCACATTGGTGCGCTACCGGCAACTGATGGGGATGGATGCCACCCTGCCGGAGAACTGTTATCAGGGCGAATACATAAAAGACATCGCGCGGGAGATAGTCGACCGCGACGGCAACAGGTACATGGATATGCCGGAAACGGAGGCGCTACCGTTTTTCACCACCTACACGGCAGGCAATATTTTAGAAGATATCAAAAAAGACCTCGCACACTTTCGTATAGGCTTCGACACCTGGGCCAGCGAAAAATTTTTCCACGAATCGGGCGCGGTGGAACAAACCATCCAAAAACTGCGCGAACAGGGAAGCATTTACGAAAAGGATGGGGCGCTGTGGCTGAAAACGCAGTATCTGGCGGGTGACGAAAAAGACCGCGTGGTAAAAAGGGCGAACGGCATTACCACATACCTCGCGGCGGATATCGCCTACCACGATGACAAGTACCGGCGCGGCTTTACGCGCATCATTGATATATGGGGGGCAGACCATCACGGATATGTGGCAAGAATGAAGGCGGCGGCAAAAGCGCTGGGCCAAAACCCCGATTCGCTCCAGCCGATGCTTATACAAATAGTCTCGCTGAAAAAGGGCGGCGAAGTTGTCGCCATGTCCACCCGTAGCGGAAAGTTCACCACGCTGAAAGAAGTGGTGGACGATGTCGGCGTGGACGCGGCGCGTTTCACTTTCTTAACCCGTAGCCACGAGGCGCAACTGGAGTTCGACCTGGATTTGACAAAACAACAATCCAGCGAGAACCCGGTTTACTACGTCCAGTACGCGTATGCACGCATCAGCAATATCTTCAAAACCGCGCAGGCGCGGGGTGTGGAGCCGTTCCCCGAAAACCCGGCATGGCATAGGCTGACAGTGGACGACGAAATTAAAATCATGAAACGGGCGCTGTTTTTTCCCGCGCTGGTGGAAGACGCGGCAAAGGGCCTTGCGCCGCACCAGACCACCCACTACCTTGTGGAGCTTGCGGGGCTATTCCACAAATATTACAACGTCAACCGTGTGGTGACAGATGACTTGGAGCTAACGGGGGCGCGGCTGGCTATGGTGGCGCGGCTGAGGACGGTAATCAAAAACGGGTTGGAACTGCTCGGGGTTGTCGCCCCGGAAACGATGTAAGGTAATCGTTGCTTTTATTTATTAAAAGTACGTTAGAATAGCCGGAAATGAAGAAGGGCGAAGAGGACGATAATCGGGGCGAGAAGCCGGGTCTTTCTCGCACACAGCTATAC
>JAHFEI010000198.1 GCA_023248615.1 Nitrospinales bacterium
AAACTCCCGCCGGAGCCGTGGGAGGGGGGAGCTTTACCTGTACGCTGGTGGGAGGACTTTTGTTTCCCGCCGCATCCCTTATCTCTATGGAAAGCGTATCCCAATACGCGGCGGCGATAGGCGCCAGGAAACTGCCGTCTGGATTCACCACCGCCGTGGCGGTGAGGCCGGAGGTAACATTTGTAACCACTACCGTTGCGCCCGCCTCCGCACTGCCAGCCGGAGCGCTGACCGATACCAAGCCGCCCACTGGCTTGGAGAGCATAAGATTGGCGGAGGCCACGGGCGTTGGCGGGATGCTATCCAGCGTTATCACCGCAAGGGCTGTTGCGATATTTCCCGCAAGGTCGGTGGCGGTAAAGTCGAACTGGTTTGTACCTTCCCTCATCGCCATCGGGCCGTAGCCGAAGTTGTTGTTCGCGTCCAGCGGTATGCTGAACATATTGGAAACCACCGTGCCGCCAGATGTGGCGCGGTAGGTGAGGGCGAGGCTTCCCTTTTCGCTCAGATGGCCTGCGATAAGCAGACTTGGGTTATTGGTGATAATGCCATGCACCGGTGAAAGCGGTGTTATGATTGGCGGGATGGTGTCCACCGTGAATTGCGTTGAGGAGGCTTTCGATTCGTTCCCAGAGAAATCTTTCACCTTAGCGACGATGGTTGCCAAACCTTGCGGCAGGGCCGTGGCGGGAATGCAAACCGCGCCGGAGGGAGCAATGGTGCATGACGCGGAAAGAGCCATGCCGTTCAAGCTGAAGGCAAGCGTACCGGTATCCACTCCAGAGCCGATATCGCTGTAGGTGACGGCGATATTGGGTTGGGCGTTATTGACGTACGCCCCCGATGCGGGTGATATGATGTTGACGGCCGGCGGGGTGATGTCGGCGTACACCGCTAGGCCGTACACCTTTGTGGTGAGATTCATGCTACCGAGAACAACCCCGGCGGGCGCGATAAGGTAAATCTTTTCATTTGTAGAGGCCCAGACGTTATGGTTCGATGGGTCTACGGCGATTGAGGTAACTTTCTGCTCCCCTATGAAATCTTCCGGAGAAAATACCGGCTTGCCGTTTTGGTCGAATTTGGCAAGGTGCCCTTCCACGATAGTCCATATGCCGCCGAGGCCGTCTGCGGCTATGCGGGTTACTTTCTCCGCTTCCGAGGTGGTGAGAAGGTTCCCGGTTGCGTCGGACGATTGCAAGGTTTCCTTCTGTGCAACCCAAAGCCGCTTCGCCGTGTTATCGAACTGCGTGTACGAAATGCCATCGTCTTCCGCCATGCCAAGGCGGTTTAACTGGTTCCCGGCGAAATCGAACGATACGACATCTTTTTGCGTACCGACCCAAACGTGGGAGTTGGCGGCATCAAATGAAACGGAATTTATCTTGGAGGAAAGCGGGATGGTTTTCAGCAAAAGACCTTTTTGGTCGAAGTGCAGGAGCGATTTCTTAATGCCAAGCCACACGGAGCCATCGGCGCTATTGGCGGCAAGCGAGGTAGCCGGAGGGGAACCGTCATCGTCATTTTCGCTGGCGACAACGGCGCTGGTAAGCAGTTTCCCGTCGAAGGAATAGGATGCAAGCCTGCCTTTCCCGTATGTCCACAGCGTGACGTGCTGATCGTCTATCGCAAGATTTCGGATATTTTTGGAGTCGCTTAATTTGAGGAGGATTGTGCCGTCAGAGGTCGCGGTCTTCGCCACGCCGTCGGACGTGGCTATCCATAAGGAGTTTACGAAAGTAGCGCTTGGGGTGGTTTGTTGGGCCTTTATCGGCAGGATGAAGAACGCCGATGCGAGAGCCAGCATGGCAAGCAACGACGGCATGATAAACCTGTTGTCAAAGAATTTTAGCGGTGACCTTCCGAAAGAACTACCTTCCTTGACCATCCCATTCTCCCTAAAAAATTATGAACTGAGGAAGTATTAAATTTGGCTCGAACCGTATGTCGGCATTGCTAACGGCTCCGCCCACACTGTTCGCTATCCTCCACGACGAAGATGGTATCAAAAACGGTAAATATTACAATACCCCCCAAAAGGGTATCTATTTTGTTACATTTGGAGGGCATCCCCTAGCCCCCGTCTAGGATGGCAGTCTTGGCGGCGCACTTCCTTATTGGATCGGGGGCTGTTAAGGGTCGATGGGGGTAGGAATTGTCCTGCTTCTTATCGCGAACGGCCTTAATGTTCCCGATTCTCTACTGTTGGAAATGGATAGCATCATCTGCAAATGGATTCGACGCAAGGCTATTAATGCTACAGAAGGGAATGGCGTAAGGAATGCCCTTCGCCAGTACCCGATACAACAGCACCAGCTCACAGTATGCCTTGATTCGGCCTTTGTCATTGCCCATCAAACCGGGCAGAGCATTTACGACGGCCTCTATATTGCGCTTGCGGTTCTCCTTAAGGGCAGGATGGTGACTGCGGATGGAAAACTCTATGATGGCCTAAACAAAACCACTTCTGTCCGGTAAAAATTAAGGGGTGATGGCCTATTCGGTTCTTGTGTTTGATAATGGAAATGCAACTTACCCTTATCAACACAGGAGGAACAAGCCATGCCCCATATCAACACCGTATTTGCCGAACTGCTCAAACACCTTCCGCGACATCAATTCGACAAGGCCGTTTCAGCCCACAACGGCGACCGCTATTCCAAGGGGTTCACCGCGTGGAACCAGCTTCCCACGCTTCTTTACGCCTAGGTAAGCAGGAAGGAGAGCCTGCGGGAGATTGAGACGGGGCTGGCGGCTCACGGCGAACGGAATAACCGCTCCTTTCGTTAAAATTTGTACGCGGCTAGCTTCGTAAAATCCGCCGCCACATTTTTATTCTGTCTGCGCCTTGCCTTAAGACCGTTTATTCCATATAGTTCAGGCATGGATACGGAGGGCGAGGCGAAAAGGTGAATGTTGAGAAGTAGGTTACCCATTAGCTGTACAGCGCAAGGAAGGATTGAGATGCTTCAAAACTAAACGGAGGTTTGGGACAATGGAAATAGCCTTAGTAAATACCAACGAATATGATGGGCGTTACGTGGCGATGAAAAGTTTTGATGATCGAACTGTAGTCGGCGTGGGCAATGACCCCGAAGCCGCCATCAAGGACGCGCTTTGCAAGGGATATGAAGACCCGGTTATCGTTTATATCCCTGAAAAAGACATGGTGCATATTTACTGATGCCGATACGTAATTACCCGTTCTCCGTAATAAGGCCTGGAGATATGGCAAGGCCATACCTGCCCATAACGGTAATAAATCCGGCCGCAGGAAAACACATTAAAGTGTTCGCTCTTATAGATACTGGGGCTGATGAATGCGCCTTTCCCGCTTCTTTTGCTCCGCCCCTCTGCCATAATTTACAATCCGGACTGCAAAGGAAAATAAGCACTGGCAACGGGGTAACAACAGCCTACGGACATACAACCCGCATCGAGGTAGAAGGGTTCTCGACACAGGAGGTACTGATAGACTTCATGCCAAACCTTAATATCCCCTTGCTAGGGGTAAGAAGTTTTCTCGGCAAATTTATCCTTACAGTAGACTATCCCAATAAGACTTTTTCCCTAAATCTTGGAATTAAATAACCTCAACGGTAATGCCACCCTTTACGGTTGACCGCAAGTTGTTGTCCATCGTCCTTTTTGCATCCCAACCCATGCTGGAATAAAAACGCTCCAGAAGGAATACGCCTATCAGACAAGCGAAGCAGATAGCAAAATAACATCCCTCACCACCGCGCCGGGGCAGGTGAGGCGGCTTTTGCCAGCAAGTAGCGTTCACCAGTATCAATGCCAACAACAATACGATGAGAAAACGTCGTATGGGCGTTGTTAATTTCTGCCGGTCTCGAGCGAGAAGTAAAAAAATATTTTTGCAAACTGTCCGGTATTTCCAATACGTCTAATACGTCCAATAACAGCCCCCGTTGCCTCATGGCAGAATGTAACCCAAGGAGGCTAAATTCTTCTAGTCATTGCCTCATAACTCAGGTAACCGTAGAACATTAAAGATTCTCCTGAGTTTTTTCTCAAGGGTTTTCTTTAGCTCGAACGGATTTAAGGACGAATGGAGACATCCAAGGGCTTCTTTGGATTGCGAAGTTGGAACATCCGAGGCCATAAGCCGATTGTACGGAGTTTCGGCTTTTTCGTATTTCTTTTTGTATTTGGAATTCACCTTTACCTTTTCGATCAGCTTGAACGTCGGCAGGAAGTGATTTTGGTACAAGCTCCAAAAAGTGTAAAGGTCATTTATGAGAGGAATGAGTTCCGACTTTGGGAATCTGTCGTACGAATTGCCTCATATTAAATGTAACCGAAGGATTGGGCTGATTTTACGGGAAATGCTTCGTTGCCTCATATTCCATGTAACCGAAAGGAGCGTGGAAAATGGGACATGTATCGAGAAAAG
>JAHFEI010000199.1 GCA_023248615.1 Nitrospinales bacterium
GCCGTGTTCTCAGTAGCAGGTTGTGAAACAGTCCCAGGTTCTTCCGCATTTTTTGTTTCCTCGGCGTTTGCCAATGGGGCAACTGCCAGCGCCAAAGTAAGCATTAACAAGCGCCAAATCCTTTTCACCTTCTATTGCCTCCGTTAAAAGTTTCCGTTTCTCTCACCGCCTTTTTTAACGGACGGCGGTTTTTACGCCGCCGCCCGCCTATTAGGGGGGAGGTTAGGATGGATGGGAATTCCGGCTTCACCAATGGCGAAACCGTTATTCCCCCATCCGCCAGTCATGCTACTGCCGCATACCTGTCCACCTTGGACGTGAGATGCCACACGTTGCACCGGTCACATAAATAAAATCTCCGCTCAGCGCGGTTGCCTTTTTCCTTGGCCATGATTCCGGCCAGCGCAATCATTGCTGAAAGGCGGTCGGGCAATACTCTTTTTTTGCACATTGGCTGTCCCTTTTAACAACTCGGTTGTTTGTATTTGCGCATATGGCACGCACGCCAATTATGGCGCCGTGTGCAGACGCGCAACTTTAGCCCGGATGGAGGGATTTATGCAGAGGGGGGACGGGGGATGGGAGAAAAATTCTTTTCGAGTTTTTGGAAATTGGCGGACGGCAAAAAGGCGAACCGTCCGTCGACATTGGGGAGGAGAGCCGGGGAAAAGTAAACATCGTCTTCCTGTCCGGCTGTTTTTTCCTTGGAGCCGGAGGAAAGCGGCCCTTCGCCCTTAATACAGCAACCGTTCCCCATCTCGCAGTGGAGCATTTTCATGGCATCACACTTGGCTTTGTGGGCGGTCTCGTGTAGCGGACAGGGAGACGTTTTGTCGGAGGCGGCATGTCCGCCAACCGGGACTTCCTGCACCGAGCCGATACTTTCATCGCCGTGGTGCATATGTTCCGAGTGGGTGTGGGCGAACGCTGGGCTATAGGCGAAAGCAAGCATCGCCAATAAAACCAGTGCCGCGCACAACCCCCGGTTCATGCGCCTACCGCCTATCCCGCAGATTTAGATAAACCATCATTCGCCTAAAACGCGTACCGCAGGCTAAGCAGAAGCTTGTTATCCACTACAAGCTGCGTTCCCGTGAAATTGCGGTACACGGGCAACTGGTATGCTATTTCCGCATAAAAACCTGCGTTGGTGTACTGGATTGTGGGCTGGGCGAATATGACATTCCCCCCGGTATTGCTAACCGTGCCGGACGTGCCACTTACCTTGCCGTCGTTATCGCTATCCGCCGCCATAATTTCCCCAATAGCCCCCAGGCCGATGTTGAAATGGTCATTCATTGCGCGGTAGCCGTTCAACCCCCAGTTCAAAACATTGCCGAACTGGTAGCCGTCGTAGCCCTTCATGGACATCTTGTACAAGGCGTCGAAAGAGTAGTTCCAGTTTTCGATGTTATGGTTGTAAACAAATCCCAGAAGCGGGTCTGTGGAGCCTGTACCCAAAACCAGGTCTGGGGAGAAGGTGCTTGTGCCAACCGCATCCTTCTTGGCGCCAGTAGGCAATTTCAACCCGCCGATAACTCCAAAAAACTGTGTTGCGTCTCCCCACACGGTGTAGCGGAGCATCGCCACAGCATCGCCGATTCCGGATGAAGAATCGGTTTTCACGCCATTGGCCTTTGTAGTTTTATCTATAGTCGGCAACACAAGCGACCCTTTCAACTGGTCCGAAAAGGAGTGCTGGTAGTAGGCCTGTATGGTGTTGATAGCCAGGCTATTGCCGGTGGAGGGTTGTACGCTTCCGCCGGTAACTGTTGTGGATGCATATGTGGTGCGATACGTAAGGCTTACGAAATCACTCTGGTTGTTGTATTGGCCCAGGCCGTTGTGCAATGTACAAAATTCGCATGCCTGTGCGGCGGTAGCAAGCGATAACATGGCTATTAAAACCGGCAGAAACATCTTTTTCATATAAATAAAACTCCATTTCCTTTTTGTTAGTACAATCTGCAAAGGGCTTAATAGCCACATCACATGGTCAGGATAAACAGGCCCGGCACCCGCCTTGCGTATTTACGGCGGTACGCGGTTGGGAAAAGGTTAGGCCAAAGGGGGGCGTGGGATGGGGGAAACGGGAGTCCGTACTTCTTTGGATTGGCCTAGCGGCACAATGCCTAAAAATATGGTTGTGACCGGATATCCTGCGGACACGGCAATAGCCGATTCCTGCCCGCCGGATGCGCTATCGTCCGTGTTTGCGGGGATGGAGGAGCCATCTTTGTAGCAACACCCGCCAGTTTCGCAGTGCATCAGCACAAGCTGGGAGACGCATGTGCACTGTTGGTTGGCGTGGTTCGGACACGAGACGGCCTCTTGGCCTGCGGCATGTCCGCCGCTTGGGATTTCCTGCGCCACGCTTATGTTCTCATCGCCGTGGTGCATATGTTCCGAGTGGGTGTGGGCGAACGCCGGGCGATAGGCGAAAGCAAGCATCGCCAATAAAACCGCCAGCGCTAGTTTTGTTCTCATACTCCTCTTTTGAAACTACCATATCAGCCCTGCGGATTACAACCCAAATCAGGCTCCCCACCGGGAACGGCAACAAGCCTGCTTGAAAAAAACAACTGTTTTTGCGGTGGCGCTAGCCGACATCGACAAGCTGGAACCGCTCTTGCCAGTTGCGTTCCATCTCTTTGCGCAGGCCCGCGCATTCCGGGTCCAGAAGGTCAGGGTCGGAACGGATAAGATCGAATGCCTCCTTGCGAGCCACCAGCAGGATATCGAAATCGCGGATGAGGTTTGCCACGCGAAGCGACGGCAGGCCAGATTGCCGCGTACCCAGAAGGTCGCCTGTGCCGCGCAGTTCCATATCCTTTTCGGCAATGTGGAAACCGTCGGTCGATTCCACCATCACTTTCAGGCGCTCCTTCGCCACGGCGCTCATAGGATACTGGATGGCGAGCAGGCAGTACGATTTTTCCGCCCCGCGTCCCACACGCCCCCGCAACTGGTGCAACTGCGCCAGGCCGAACCGTTCGGCATGCTCTATCATCATTACGGTGGCGTTCGGCTGGTCTATGCCTACTTCTATAACGGTGGTGGATATGAGGACATCCAACTCACGCGCACTGAACTTTGCCATCGTATCCGCCTTTTCTTCCTGTTTCATCCGTCCGTGCACCAGCCCCACGCGCAAGTCCGGAAAAATTTCCTTTTGGAAAACCTCGAACATTTGTGTGGCGGCTTTCAGCTCCGTTTTTTCGCTTTCTTCCACCAACGGATAGATGATGAAAACCTGCCGCCCTTTTTTTACCTCCCGGTGCATCAGCAGGTACGCCTTGCCTATTTCGCCAGGGCGGATGATTTTCGTTTCGGTCTCCGCCCTTCCCTTAGGCATCGTCTTGATGACGCTTACATCCAGGTCGCCGTACAGCGTCATTGCCAGCGTGCGCGGGATGGGGGTTGCCGTCATGATGAGCGTGTTGGGGCTTTCTCCCTTGCGGATAAGCTGTGCGCGTTGCATTACGCCGAAGCGGTGTTGCTCGTCTATCACCGCGAGGCCAAGGTTTTTGAAGGCGACACTTTGCTGGATAAGCGCGTGCGTGCCTACAAGCAGGTCTATTGCCCCTTCCTCCGCCTGTTTGCGGATGGCCTCTTTTCCTTTTGTGCCGGAGGTCAGCAAAAGAGACCTCACGGGGAGCGCATCTTTCATTTTCAGCAGTGTCCGGTAATGTTGCTCCGCAAGAATTTCCGTGGGAGCCATCAGCACCGACTGGCGCCCGTTCATGGCGGCCAGCGCCACGGCTATGGCGGCGACAACAGTTTTGCCGCACCCCACTTCGCCCTGCACCAGCCGGTTCATCGGATGCTCGCCTTTGATGTCGGCCACGATTTCGTCCAGCACCCCCAGTTGGTCGGTAGTCAGCTCGAACGGCAGGCGGGTGAGGATATAGTCGAGTTGCTCTTTTTTCGCGCCTATCACCACCCCCTTAACCCTGTCCGTATTCCGGCTACGCAAAATGGCCATGGCGCATTCGATGAGGAAAAGCTCCTCGAAAATCATTCTTTTGTGCGCGGTGGTGCGGAATGTCTCCAGCTTTTGCGGCGGCGTACTTTGCGGAGGCGAGTGCAATAGGCGCATTGCATCGTCGCGCGAAGGGAGGCGCAACCTTTTCACCAGCGATGGCGGCAGGTTCTCCAGCAGGGGCGGTGCGCCGGACACTGCGGCGGCAACAACCTTCCGCATCGTGTTCTGGTTTATCCCCTCGGTAAGCGGGTACACAGGCAATATGCCGCCGCTGGCCTCTTCTTCCGTATCTACCAGCACCATTTCCGGGTGCGACATCTCGAATAATTTTTCCCCGCGCGAAAGCTGTACCCGCCCGGTGGCAACCACATTTGTCAGCGGCGGGTATTTTTTCGACAGGTAATCGGAACGCACGTTAAACCA
>JAHFEI010000200.1:0-2575 GCA_023248615.1 Nitrospinales bacterium
TGGCGAAATAAATATAGGTGGTACGTTGCCGGTGTTTCATGCCGATTTGAAAGTGAAGGATGTGGATATGGAGAGCTTGTTCGGTGAACTGTGGCCAAGGATGGATAAGGTCACGGGCAGGCTTGATGCGGACGGCAAGTTTCACGGCACCGGGCTGTTGTGGGATGATTTGCGGCGCACTGTGGGCGGCGAGATGCATTTTAGTGCGGAGGATGGGCTTTTGGGGCAACTTGCCGGACTTTCGGACCTGTTCTCGGTACTCAACGTAGTCCCGATGTTTGAAAGCCGCACCGGAAGGCAGAAAGGCCCAGGGTTGCCGTACAGCACGATAACCGGAAGCATGCTTTTAAAAAACGGGGTTGGCCATACGGAGGATATCATGCTTGAGGGGAGCGTGGTGAGGATGTCGGCGGTCGGCGATTTCGATTTTTCGAAGGGTACCGTAAAACTGCTTATGGGGGTTAAGCCGTTCACCACGGTGGACAAGATAATCTCTAATATCCCTGTGGTCGGCAAGCTTCTAACCGGCGAACAGAAGAGCTTGATAGTATCCTACTACGAGGTGAGGGGTGACATGGCAGACCCGGTGGCGACTGCTGTTCCCGGCGAATCTGTGGGGCGTACCGTTTTTGGTATATTCAAGCGCGTATTCGAGCTTCCCGGCAGGGCGCTTTCCACTGACCAGCCCGATGGCGGTGCGGCAAAAGGGACAAGCCCTCAAAAATAGCTGGAATTTTTTAAATTTAAGCTCCTGTGGATGTTAGAATTGTGACGGCATGCAAGACGAATTGAAAGGCAAGGGCGACATTTTCTCACAGGTTAACGGCGATTTTCCGTCCACGTTATCCGAGGCGGACAAGACAAGCCTGCGCAATATTTTCCGGGAGTTCCTGACCGGTTTCAGCATGATGGTGGACAAGGGGCCGTTTGTGACGGTTTTTGGCTCCAGCAAGATTACACCGGAGAAATATGAGTACAAGTTGGGCATGGAGCTTGGTTCCGGGTTGGCGAAACTCGGATACTCCGTGCTAACCGGAGGCGGCCCCGGGCTGATGGAGGCCGTCAACAAGGGGGCGCACGATGCGCGTGGAAGGTCGATGGGGATTAATATCTCCATTCCGAGCGAGCAGGAGGCAAACCCGTACACCGACCCCTCAATAACGATAAAACATTTTTTTGTCCGCAAAGTGTTGTTGCTGAAATATTCTTCCGCCTACATTTTCCTGCCGGGCGGGTTTGGCACTCTAGACGAACTTTTTGAAACGATAACGTTGGTCCAAACCCAAAAAATAAAGCCGCTTCCCATAATCCTGATGAGGAGTGAATTCTGGAGCGGGCTTATGGAGTGGATAAGGGGCCGTTTGCTGGTGGAAGGGTTGATACTGGCTGAGGATGTGAATAGCCTGTATTTTGCCGACACGGTGGAAGATGCAATTGAAATAGTCAAGTCCAAGGCGGTGCTGTATGAGAAACCATAGTGGGGAAAGCATGATTCGGCGGGGGCGCGGATTTTGGAGTTGAAGGGGTTGGAGACGCTTTTAAAGCGGCATCGCGAGGGCATGGTAAATAACTGGGTTCGCTACCTGCAGGAATCCTCCGAGTCGTACCGCCGCCGCCCTGAATTTGAGTTGCGCGAAACCGTGCGCAACGTTTTCGATGCGAATATCGTTTATATCTTCGAAAAAAAACGCACACCGCTGGACAGGATTGTCGACCAGATAGTTGATAGGAGGATAAAAGCCAAATTCAGCATATCCGAGGTGCAGGCGGCTTTTGAGATGTTCCGCCAAATCACCAGAACCGTGATATTGGACAACATGCCGCACGAGCAGGTGGACGAGGCGCTTGGCGCTGTGGATGGCTGTGTGAACACGACGGTGCGGCTTTTCAGCGAAAAATTCCAGGCCCGGCACGAGAGTGAAGCCAGGTATATGAACCAGATATTGTCGAACACTATGGAGGAACTCAAGGCCGAAAAAAATAACGCCATGGTCGCTAACCAGTTAAAGGATGAATTCCTGGCGAACGTTTCGCACGAACTGAAAACCCCGCTTACCAGCATCATAGGGTTTAGCAAGATACTTATGGATACCGGAGGTGAGCAGTTACCCGGCAGGGAAAAACTGAAGATAATCTATGATCAAGGTAGGGCGTTGCACCGGATGATCAATACCCTTCTCATGATAGCGGAGATAAATTCCGGCATGGCATGTATGAGCCGCGACCCGGTGGAGATGAAGGATATTGTTGAGATAGCCATGCAAAATATAAAAAAGTTGAAGATAGCCGAAGGCCATCCAATTCGCCTCGATTACGGATCAGGCGTTCCTGTGATAATCGGGGATTCCGAAAAGTTGATGGCCGTAGTGTTTGAACTCTTCTACAATGCGATGAAATTTTCCGAGGCTGGAGCGGAGGTGCTTGTAGAGTGCGCCCGCCACGGCGAAAAGGTTGCCTTAACGGTTAGGGACTGCGGGATTGGAATGGATATTGACGAGATAAACAGGATATTTAATCCCTTCTACCAGCGGGACGGTTCGATTACCAGGAAATATGGCGGCAATGGCCTTGGCCT
>JAHFEI010000200.1:2585-4406 GCA_023248615.1 Nitrospinales bacterium
GTTACAGTTGAAAGCCATCCCGGCAAGGGGAGTACTTTTGTGGTGGAGTTGCCGATAATCCCGAAAGGATAATCGTGGCGCCGCCCGGCGTGGTTATGTGCTTTCCTGGATACGCGCTTTTAACGGCAGGTATATGGTGAACTTTGTACCCTTGTTCGGTTCGCTACGCAGTTCCACCTTTCCACCGTGCATTTCCGTCAGCTCTTTTACTAGGTTGAGTCCAAGCCCGGTCCCGGCGTGTTTCCTGGAATCGGAGCCGTCTACCTGCTGGAACCTGTCGAAAATCCGCTGGTGGTATTCCGGTGGGATTCCTATTCCCTCATCCTCAACCTCAAGCAGGTAGCCGTCGGGGTAAACCGTAGCATCCTTCCTTATAGACGCTTTCACCTGTCCGGAATCGGCAAACTTTATTGCGTTGCCCAGCAGGTTCAGCACTATCTGTTTTACTTTTCGCTTATCGCAAAGTATCGGGTTTTCCTTCTCCTCGAAATGCGCCAGGAGTTGCAGGTTTTTCTTTTTAGCCAGCGAGTCTACCGAAATGACGCAATCTTCCACGATGTCCGCCAAGTCGGCATTGGCCAAGTCTAGCGTCATTTTGCCGGATTCTATTTTCGCCAGGTCCAGAAGGTCGTTTATCAGGTCTAACAGGTGGCGGCTGGAGCCGAGGACGCGTGCCAGCATTCCCTTGGCCTCGGCGAACCACTCATCGTTCTTTTTCAGGTCTTCCCAATCCTCTATGACCTGGTCTGTGAAGTTTATCATCGCGTTGAGTGGCGTACGCAATTCATGGGACATGCTGGCCAGAAACTCTGATTTTGCGGTATCCGCCTTTTGCAGGAGGATGTTGGCTTCCCTTAATTCCTCGTTGCTTTTAACGATTTTCTTTTGCATTTCTTCCCGCTCGGCAAGAAGCTGTGCCAGTTCCCTGCGGTTCTCTTCCAGGCGGTTATGTTCGTCTTCCAGCCGGTCTGCCATGTTGTTGAAGGAAATTGCCAAGTCGCCTATCTCATCGTCTGAAAGTACTTCCGTACGCAGTCCCAGGTTCCCTTCGCCCAGCCGGTTTGTGGCTTCCAGCAGCGAATCGATAGGGTTGATTATGCTTCGGATGGTGCGAAATACAAGTATGAAACCGATAAGCGCAAGAAACATCAGCAACAGCGTATCCTGCACCACGATCTTGGCCGCTTCCCTGGTGGAAAGGGATATCATCCTTTCGAACATGGAATATTTGGAATTTATTATTTCGTCAAGGTGGTTGTGTACCACGGGCAGTATTACTTTCACCTTTTCGGCGCTCGCCCGGAGCTTGGGGGATGAGAGGTCATCTTTCATAAGGAGTTCGGCGGCTACCCGCGCGGCGTCGTAGTACTCATCCACTTCTTTTTTTACCGCGATATATTCTTTTTTGTTGTGTGGGTCAATATCCACAAGATGGCTTAGGTGGCCTTCGAAATCCGCTTTCTCCTGCTTTGCCCAGACCAGGATTTCCTTGTCCTTTTGCACTGCCGCATCGTTGAGGAACTGTTCCATATCATGGAAATTGTTGCGGAGCGAAACGGCGTAGCGCAGGTTCTCGATTTCGCCAGAGTCAAGATACCTGCTTATTTTCACCAGTCCCGCGTATGTGGCTATGGCGCTGATAACCACCACAATAAGAAAAAATACCAGTATGCCCCACAGTTTCCTGTGGATGGTAAAGCGGATGGGGATTGCGAGCCGGAGCCGGTTACTCGTTTTCAAGGATGTGTAGCATCTTTACGTCGCCAGTTATTTGGCTTGAGTCTACAAAGGCGATACCGCCCTTGTTTGACGCTACAAACC
>JAHFEI010000201.1 GCA_023248615.1 Nitrospinales bacterium
TATCTTGGGCGATTTTGTTTTGTAATCGGCGCCGGAGCGTTTCAACCAGCAGATGGAAACAGGCTCGCCCATCCCCTCAAACCCGTGCCTGCATGCCGCCTCGCACGGATGCGAGCAAACCCTGCCAAGCACGCCCGGCAGGACGTTATCCATGCAATTTATCTCGTGGCATTTTTCAAAGTCGGAGCGGGCGGCGGCGTCTATATATTCCGGTATGCGGGTATTAGCGGGACAAGCCTGGCGGCACGGGACGTTGTCCTTGTACCACTGCAAGTCGGCGTCGTTGCAAAAATAAACCCTGTCGGGTGCGGACTTTACGCGCACAACTTCGGGGATATCACCCTGCCCTTGCGGAACACGCGCCATAATGCGGTAACGTTCTTTCATCAACTCCTCCTTAGGCCGAAATAAAACTTCGGGACAACACTATAAAGCACGGATAATTTATCATATCGCGCAACGCCAAAACACCGGAAAAATATCAGCGGATAAGGCTTCTCAGCACTGCGAGGTTTTCTACATCTTCTTTAAGGTCGGCTCCTTTGGGCGTCTCCAGCACCATCGGCGTCTTAAGGAAACGCTTGTCGTTCACCAGGTGCGCGAACGCATCCTTCCCCAAAAAACCGCGCCCTATATGCTCGTGCCTGTCCACGCGGGAGCCGAAATCTTTTTTTGAATCGTTGACGTGGAAAAGCTTCAGCAAATCCAGCCCAATAACCTTGTCGAACTCTTTTAGCGTCTGCTTGTACCCCTCCGCCGTACGCAACTCGTACCCGGCGGCAAACACATGGCAGGTGTCGAAACACACGGCAACGCGTTTTTTGTCTTTTACCTTGCCTATCAAGGAGGCGATATGCCCGAACTTATAACCCAGGTTCGTACCCTGCCCCGCCGTGGTCTCTATCAGCAAAGTCACGTCTTCGCATTTGGCGGTCTTTTTTATCGCCTCGTTCATGCACTGTGCCACGGCGGCCAACCCGGCCTCCTCGCCGGAGCCGACGTGCGAACCGGGGTGGAAAACAAGGTATGGTATGCCAAGCAATGCGGCACGCTCTATTTCGTCAATGAATGCGACCAGCGATTTCGCGCGAAGCCCGTCGTCCGGCGATGCGAGGTTGATGAGGTAGGAATCGTGGCTGGCCACCAGCGATATGCCAGCCTCTTCCAGGTTTTTCCTGAAGAGGTCGATGGACTTCTGTTCTAGTTTTTTTGCCGCCCACTGGTTGGAGCTTTTGGTGAAAATCTGCATGGCGGCGCATCCCACTTTCGCGCCTGCCAGCGGCGATTTTTCCACACCGCCGCCTATAGACATATGTGCGCCCCATAACCGCCCTGTTATTTTTTCCATGCTGGCCTGATTGTATCCCGAATTGCACGGTTTTGATTTTTATAATCCGTGCCGAACAATACGTGTGCGCAGTAGCGTGGGATGGGGAGTATCAGGACTTCGCGCAAAGGGGCAAAAACGCACAAGCGGCGCACGATTTTTTATCCACCTTTTTGTTGCAATGCCCAAGCTTGCCGAGCGAGCAGATGGCAAAATCGTAGCGCACCGGATCGGCGGCATTAAAAACTTTCAGTTGCGCCGTAAGCTCACACGCCTTCCTGAAATTTGCCGCACCTTTTGGGTTAACAAGGCCGATGCGCCCCGCGATGCGGTTTACATGCACATCCAGCGGTATGGCCAGTTCGGATGGTTTGAGCTTTTTCCACAGGCCCAGGTCTACGCCGTCTTTGCGGACCATCCAGCGCAAAAAAAGGTTCATCCGCTTGCATGCAGAGCCGCCGCCGGGAGAGGTGATAAGGAAATTTTGCGCCTGCGCCAGTTTTTTTCCTTTTTGCCGGAAAAGCGCCGCAAAGTTTTCCAGCCTTTCTTCCAGAGTGCCGGGCGCGGAACAGAAAGCGTTTTCCAGCGAGCCATGTTTTTTGTAGATGCCGCGCAGGCTGTCCAAAAGCCAGATGATGTCCGGCCTTTTGTGGAAGCGGTATTTAAAATCGCGGAACTTTGTCTTGTACGCCCCATCCATCAGCGCACGGTGCGGATGTGCGCCCAACTCCGAAAGTATGTAGCTAACGTTGCGCACTATGAGGTCGGCCCTGCCGTAAGCAAACACGGCGGCAAGAAAAGCCGAAAGCTCGATGTCGTGAAAAGCCCCTTTTACCGGGACGCATTCCAGCGGATCGGGGGATAGCATAGAGCGGTCGAAACGCTTGTAAAGCCCCTCCAGCCCTTTTTTCAGTATCCGGCGACGCTCCGCTTCCGTCATAACTGCGGCCAACGGCTATGCCGCTCCGGTATCCAGTCCGGGAAAAACGCCACGCGCACTCCTTTCAAAGCTAGTGAAGTACCCCAGTATTTCCTTTATAGGACAGGACATACTTCAACGGGTTGTGGTGGAAACAGGATTCATCCTGCTTGCGCCCTGGCGGGCGCAAGCAGGATGGAAGAGGAAACCGGAGCCGCTCCTCCATCCCTTACACACAATGGTACTAGGCTACTGGCGGCGTTGCGCCTTTTTTGCCAAGCTGGCGCTTTGCGGCGGTGGCAACTTTGCGTTTCGCCCTTTGCAGGCGCTTCACTTTTTTCTTCGCGTTGCGCATGCCCGCGCCTTCCTTGCCAACAACCTTTTCTTTTGCCTTTTTTATTTTCTCGTCCAAATTAACAGCTTTCAATATGTCCTCCAGAAGTCCAACAAAAATCTATTTCGCGTATTGTACACCTGCGCCGATGGAACGCAAAGCCCGGTATTGCGCATCCGGCTAAGGCGCAACATCGCCGCATCCCTTTACCCACGCCGCCCGCCACGCCGTCCTTTGCGGCCTTGGTCCCGTTTTCCCTGCATTTTTTTCACGCCTTTGCCGGGGGAGCCGCCTAGTCGCCCCTGGGATTGCCCCACGCCGACAAGCTCCAGCGTTATTTCCTTTTTCGCCACGTCCACATATTTCAGCCGGACGCGAAGCGGGCTACCTAAGCGGAAAACCTTCCGGGTTTTCTTGCCCATCAGCATATGTTCCTTCTCGTGATACTCGTAATAATCGTCGTGCAGGTCTGTCAGGCGCAAAAGCCCCTCCACCATCACGTCGGTCATCTCCACAAATATCCCGAAGGAGGTGACGCCGGTGATTGTGCCGTCAAACTCCTCCCCCGCCCTATCCGCCATGTAGCGCACTTTCAGCATGCCCACCACATCGCGCTCCGCCTTTTCCGATACGCGCTCCCTCGTGCTGCAATGCGCCCCTGCCTCTTGCAACTGGTGCAGTTCCAGGTAGCGCGGCTGGCGCGCCAGCTTTTCCTTTATCAGGCGGTGGATGATAAGGTCCGGGTATCGCCGTATCGGCGACGTGAAGTGGGTGTACTCGGGAAAGGCCAAGCCGAAATGCCCGATGTTTTCCGGGTTGTAGCTGGCCTGCTTCATATGGCGCAACATGACGAAATTGAGCAGTTTTTCGTCCGGGTGTCCGTGCGCTTTTTTCAGCATCCCCTGCAGGCGCATCGGTATGTCCAGCTTGGGCGAAGTTACATACCCCAGGCGACCCGCGAAATCGAAGAACTCTTCCAGCGCCGCCCTGTCCGGCTCCGGGTGTATGCGGTACAGCGATGGCCCGTCCGAGAGGAAATTCGCCGCGCACCGGTTTGCCGCCAGCATGAATTCCTCTATCAGCCGGTGCGCATCGTTGCGTTCGGAGCGGATGATATTTTCCGGCTCGCCTTGTATGTCGAGAATAATCTTCGGCTCCGGGAGGTCGAAATCCAGCCCGCCCGCCTTCATCCGGTTTTGGTGCAGTTGCTTGGCAAGCCCGTTCATCAGCAACAAGTGTTCCGCTTTCCGCCTGTCCGCCTCGCCATCCGGATTTTTTATTATCTGCGCCGCCTCCTTGTACGTCAGCCGGTGGGCGCTGTTTATGACCGAGGGCGCAAAACGGTAGCTCGTCACCTCACCCACGTTGTTGAGCTGGATGGTTACAGACAGCGTTAGCCTGTCGACATGCGGCTTCAGCGAGCAAACGTTGTTAGACAGGTTGAACGGCAACATGGGGATTACCGAGCCGGGGAAATACGTTGATGTGGCTCGCTCGTAGGCCGCCTTGTCCAGCGGGTTGCCGGGAAGCACATAGTTGGAAACGTCGGCGATATGCACCCCAAGCTCGAAACCGTTTCGCGTGGCGTTAAGCGATATGGCGTCGTCGAAATCCTTCGCGTCTTCGCCATCTATTGTCACAATCCATTCGTTGCGCATGTCCATCCTACCCCTGGAATCCTTTTCGGAAGGCTCTTGCATTTTTTCTGCTATGCGCACGGCGGCGGGCGGGAACTCCTCTTGTAACTCGTACTGGCGGATAATCATCAGCTTTTCAATTCCCGG
>JAHFEI010000202.1 GCA_023248615.1 Nitrospinales bacterium
CCGGTGCTACGGGAAAAGGTGGAACCCGTCACCATGGAAGAGCTAAGGGATCCGCGCACAGCCTACTTCATCGAATCTATGATAGAGACCATGCGCGAGTATAACGGAGCTGGCTTGGCCGCGCCGCAGGTGCACGTTTCCAAACAGATAGTGGTGATAGAGGAGCAAGCCGACCCGGACAACGGAAAAGATGCTATCCCGCTGACCGTCTTGATTAATCCGCAAATCACCTCCTTTTCAAAGGATATGGAGGAGGGATGGGAAGGTTGCCTGAGCGTGAAAGATGTGTGGGGCAAGGTAAAACGCTCCACCGCAGTGACTGTAACGGCGCTCACCCGTGAGGGGAAAGAGCGGGTGATAACTGCGGAGGGCCTTTTCGCGATAGTCCTGCAACATGAAATAGACCATCTCTATGGAAAGCTCTTTTTGGACAGGATGGAGAATATGTCCTCCCTGTGTTTCACGCAGGAGTACCGCCGCTACTGGAGCGATTGAGAGCGGAGCGGGGAGCCGAAAACAGGCGCCCGTTGCGGCGAAGTGCGGAGGCCTCTACCGCGAAAGTACCAGCCTCGTAATAGGATGTGCATTACCGGGGTCGTTTTTGGTACAATATCCCGGCAGTTTTAAGGTGCCGTACCCCGTAATAGGGGAGTTTTTAAAATCATGCCTGAATCGTGTTGGCAACCGATTGAGGGAGGAGAGGTTAGTTTTGGGTTTCGGCCTGATTTCTGATTTTAGTGTACATCCTTGAAAAAGGTGTTTCTTGGGAGGTTGAAGTGAGGGAACTGTTCCTCGGTATTGATATTGGCTCCATCAGCGTGAAAGCTGTTCTGGTGGACAACAACAAAAATATAGTAAAAAGCGTATACCGCAGGATGTACGGCAAGCCCCTTCCCGTCCTCTCCGAAATAATCCAGGAACTCCAAAAAGAGTTTCCGGATGTCCGCATCGCCCGTTGTGGCGCCACCGGCACAGGGGGCGAGTTGGCCGCCACGATAATTGGCGGCGAATTCTTCAACGAGGTTGTGGCCCAATCGTGCGCCATGGCTTACCTGCACCCGCAGGTAAGGACGGTAATAGAGATGGGCGGGCAAGATTCCAAGCTTCTCATAATGAAGGAAGACCCTATAAAGGGCGCGGTGCTGGAAGATTTCGCCATGAACACCGTTTGCGCGGCTGGAACCGGCTCGTTCCTCGACCAGCAGGCAACCCGGCTGGGGTACCCGATAGAAAAGGAATTCGGCCTTATGGCGCTGAAATCCAAGAACCCGCCCCGCATCGCGGGCAGGTGCTCCGTTTTCGCCAAATCGGACATGATACACCTTCAGCAAGTAGGAACCCCGGATTTCGAGATAGTGGCCGGGCTGTGCTTCGCCGTAGCGCGGAGCTTTAAGGGGAATATAGCCCGTGCCAAAGTACTTGCCAAGCCGATAGCCTTTATCGGAGGCGTTGCTTCCAACAGCGGCGTGGTAAGGGGATTTGAGAAAGAACTGGAACTCGAGGAAGGGGAACTCATCATACCCGAACACCACAACGTCACCGGAGCCATAGGCGCCGCCCTTTCCGTGATGGGACTCGCGGCGGCAAAACCGTTTGAGGGGCATGGGCGAATAGCGGAATACCTAGGCGTGCGACGCGCAGTGGAGCACTCGCTTGCGCCTATCCGCCACGAGGACAGCGGTCACGGCTACGACATAACCGTGCGCCCCGCAACGCAGGGAATGGAAGTTTACATCGGCATCGACATCGGCTCCCTTTCCACAAACGTCGTGGCGATTGATTCAGACAAGAACGTCATAGCGCGGCGCTACCTCCGCACATCTGGCAGGCCGATAGAGGCAGTAACGCAAGGCCTGCTGGAAATAGGGGAAGAGATAGGCGACAAAGTTGTGGTAAAAGGGGTCGGCGCTACAGGCTCCGGCAGGTACATGGTGGGCGATTTCGCGGGCGCGGACGCAGTGCGCAACGAGATAACGGCGCAGGCCACCGCGGCCGTGCATTTTATCCCGGATTGCGACACCATCTTCGAGATAGGCGGACAGGACTCCAAATATATCGCCATAAAAGACGGCGCGGTAGTGGATTTCGAGATGAACAAGGTATGCGCGGCCGGAACCGGCTCCTTCATAGAGGAGCAGGCCGAGCGATTAAACCTAGACATAAAAGCGGATTTTTCCAACGCCGCGTTTTCGGCGGAGCGCCCCGGCAAGTTCGGCGAGCGTTGCACCGTATTCATCGAATCCGACCTGATATCAAACCAGCAGAAAGGCTCCCCGGCTACCGACTTGGCGGCGGGGCTGGCTTATTCCATAGTGAAGAACTACCTGCAAGTGGTGGGCGACAGGAAGATAGGGGACAAGGTGCTTTTCCAGGGGGGTGTGGCTTGGAATAAGGCGGTGGTAGCCGCGTTTTCAAAGGTCACCGGGAAAACTATCCACATCCCCCCCCACCACGATGTGACCGGAGCCATAGGCTGCGCGATAATCGCCATGCGCTCCATGAAAAGCCAACCGTCCGCTTCCACCAGGTTTAAGGGGTTCGACCTGCGCAACCGTAAATACAAGGTTTCCACATTCGAATGCAAGGCGTGCGACAACGTGTGCGACGTATCCCGCGTTAAGTTCGAGGACGAGGCGGCCCACTATTACGGTGCGCGATGCGAGCTTTTTGAAAAGGACAAGAAAAAAGCGAAGAACGACCTGCCGGACCTGTTTGCCGAACGGGAAACTATGGTGTTCGGCAAACACACTGAAAAGAAAAAACCGTTGCGCGACGGCAGGAAGGTTGTCGGTATACCACGCGTCCTTACCATGTACGAGATGTTCCCCTTCTGGAGCGCTTTCCTGGAAGAACTGGGGTGTGAAGTGGTGCTTTCCGGCAAGACCAACCAGCAGGTAAGGCATGACTCCGTGGAACTTATAACCGCAGAAACCTGCTTCCCCATCAAGATAGTTTACGGCCACGTTACAGACCTCTTGAAAAAAGGGGTAGACGCCATATTCATGCCCAGCACCATCACGATGGGCAACAAGGACAGCAAGTTCAACAGTAGCCAGATGTGCCCGTACGTGCAGGCCAACCCCTACATGGTGCGTAGCGCCATAGACCTGAAGAAAAAAAATGTGGAGATGTGGGAACCGGCGGTAAGCTTCCATCGTGGCGACGATAAGGTGGCCGAAGCGCTGGTCGGCATCGGCTCCAAGATGGGCGTTTCGCGGAAAAAAGTGGTCGAGGCCGTAAAAAAGGCGCGCACAGCACAAAGCGCATTCTACGCCGCCATGCGAACGCGCGGACACGAAGTGATAAACAACCTTAAAGAAGACCGCAAGGCGGTAGTGATAATCAGCAGGCCGTATAACGGTTGCGACTCCGGAATAAACATGGACCTGCCGCGAAAGCTCAAGGATATGGGGATGATAGCCATCCCTATGGACATGCTCACGCTCTCCGAGGATGCCACACACAGCGAAAACCCGAATATGTATTGGCGTTCCGGGCAGAGGATACAGGCGGCGGCGGATGCGGTGCGAAAAAACCCGAAACTCAACGCCATCTATATTTCCAATTTCAAATGCGGGCCGGACAGCTTTATCAACTACCATGTGCAACAGCAGATGCGCGGCAAACCATTCTTGCACCTGGAGGTGGATGAGCATTCCGCCGACGCAGGGGCGATAACACGTTGCGAGGCATTTTTCGACTCGCTGGAAAATGTTGATGCCAACCAGTACGCGCTAAGGGAGAGGCAGGTATACCCCCGCTCCAACGGCAAAGGCAGGACAATTTTCGTACAATACATGTGCGACCATGCCTACCCCCTTTCCGCATCGTTGCGGTACTTTGGGGCGTCATCGGAGGTGCTACCCAAGACCAACCAATCCTCGCTGGAGGTTGGGCGCAAATTCTCCACCGGCAAGGAGTGCATCCCGTACACCCTTACGGCGGGCGACATACTGAAAAAAGCGCTCTCGGACGGTTTTGACCCGAAGATGAGCACCTTTTTCATGCCATCCACAGAAGGCCCCTGCCGCTTCGGGCAGTACAACTCCGTTTTGCGCATGCAACTGGACAAGCTGGGGCATCACGACGCAAACATAATGACCCCCGTCGCAGAAGGGGCCTACACCGGGTTTGAAAATATTTCCCAGGACTTCCGCCGCGTGGCGTGGCGCGGCATAGTGGCAGTGGACGTGTTGCAAAAACTGTTGCACGAAATACGCCCCTACGAACTGTCGCCAGGCTCCGCCGACAAGGCATACGAGCAGGCGCTGGATGTGGTGGTGAATTCGGTGGACAAAAACGGCGCCAAAGACCTCTTCAAGAGGATGTACGATGTGCGCGACATTTTCCGCGCGGTTGC
>JAHFEI010000203.1 GCA_023248615.1 Nitrospinales bacterium
GGCTGTACTCCTTGTCGGTGGCTATTACATGGGTGACAAACCAGTCTTCCAGGAAGCCCACCACTTCCGATGGCGGAGGGGTGCTACCGAATTGCATAAGCGCAAGGTAGGTCTCTGTGTTCGACCGGAAAAAATCGTGCTCTTTTTTGTGCGTCTCAAAGTCCGGGTACCCGTGTTCTATCATGGCAACCTCTTCCGCATGCAGGTCGAGCCTAGCGTAATCTATGATATCGCCGATTGCCTTGTAGAGGGTGGCGGACTCCTGGTTGCCCATCGTACCGTCAATGGAGTTCAATATCCTTAAAAGCTTGCTGTGGCGTTCCTCGTAAACGGTAAAACCAATGCTACTAATGCCGTGGCTCAAGTCGCGTGCTAACAATTTCCTGCCCTCCAAAATTTGGTTGCCTCATAGTCCTGCAAATCTTCCTGTCAACTCCTCGCTATTTCCAAAGCGATAACACCTTATAGAGCAATGACTGTGCCGCACAGGAGTGCTAAGTTTTTCAATGAGTTGAGTGTGTGTAGACTGGAGCTTTTTGTGACAGATCGGCAAAAGATGCCGGATTATTGACATCGGTGTGGGAGGATTGTGCCTGTGTATGGGGCAAAGAGCCGGGGTGGTAGCGTGGATTGTGGGGTGGGTTCGGCTACGTTTATTTCCTGTCTTGGCTAAGTATGATTTTTACGTTCTTTGCGCCGACGGAAACAGGATCAAGCGTTATGCCCCATACATCCCCTTTTTCTTTGGTCATTGGGTCGCCGTCCCTATCCAGCCGCGCTTCCACCATAAGTTTGGATTTTGGCACCGGGGGAACATCTGTCATCATATCGCCCATGCCTATTTTGAATTCTATCGGAAACTTGGTCACGTCCAACCGGGCGGCAGCCAGTGGCGGGCCTTGCAGGTTTTGTCCCCTTACTATCACATAAATTGTGAAGCCCTTAAAGTCGCGTTTCTTCTGGTCCGGGCCAAGCTCAAGGGAGCCTTCAACTATGGCGTGTGCCTGTTCCTTTATGGCGGTTTCCGGGTTTGTGGGGTTGGGGTAGCGTTTGGCAGTTGCTTCCGCCATTACCTGTTTTTGTGCGGTTGGCCCTTCGGCAAACGACCTTGCCGGTGCGGCTACCTGGCCTGTGGGGAGCTTTATCGTGTCCGCTTTTTCCATAGGCACGAAATGGTGGTCCTGGCAGGCGGACAGAAACGGTAATATGGCAAGTAGCGATACTATTGTTTTATATTTCACGATGTACTGGCTCCACAAATTGCATATGGCGGGCACACACGCCTTTGTGTGTGCCTTGCCGCGCCAAGGGCGATGATACCAGTGTTGTCACACGGGGCGCAACTGGCAGGAGTGTTTGTCGTTGCCAATTACGCCAGCTTCAGTATTTATTTGTTGTTTTCCCGGTACTTCTGTTTGAGCTGTTCGACAAGCTGTCCGCGCTTATCAAAAATCCTCTTCAGTTCTCTCGGCTTGCACCGGTCAAGCACATAGGAGGTTATCAGCGGCATTGCTATGGTGGTATCCACGTATGCGACCACGGTGTTGGACAGCATGGCCGGGTTTATCTTGCCCCAGCTTACCGCTTCCGAGGGCGTGGCGCCGGACAGGCCGCCCGTATCCGGGCGCGCGTCTGTGACTTGCATGAAGAAATCGTGCCCGCGCACCGGTATCCCCAGCACTTCGCTGAGCTGCGGCTCGGTTTGGAGGAGGAAGTTTTTCGGGCTTCCGCCGCCGAATATCAGCACGCCACTTTTGCCGTTCAGCGATGCGTCCAGCACTATTGCCGCAGTTTCGTTAACGTCTGCCACCACATCGATGATAAGCGCGTCCTTGCCAGCTACCGCCTGCGCGGCGATATTCATGCCTATTGTGCTGTCGCCGGGCGAGGGGCAGTAAACAGGGACTCCGGCGCGGTATGCCGCGCCCAGCACGGTTGTCCCTACGGTGCCGAGTTTTTCCTCGGTTTCTGATACCGCCTTGCCCATCAGGTAGTGCAGTTCGCTGGTGGAGAGTTTTTTCTGCAAATCTTTCCCGCCTACCACATCGAAAACATACTTGTCCGATTTCAATAGCACATCGAAATCGAAAATTATGTCGTAGATACGGATAAGCTGTTTTTTCTTCAGTTCCGTGTCGTCCACAAACGGCGAGCTTTTATGCATAGCCAGCCCAAGCCCGTAGTGGATGTCGTGGTACAGGTTTGCGCCCGTGCTGACTATGTAGTCGATAAACCCGTTTTCGATAAGCGGCACGATGGAGCTGGCGCCCAAACCAGCCGGGGTAAGGGCGCCTGTCAGCGATACGCCGAGAGTGACGTCCGGCTTGAGCACTTTTTGCTCCAGCAGGCGGCACATCTCGGATATGCGCGCTCCGTTGTATGCGGTAAAAAATCGGTCAATAAGGTCGGCGGACGACAGCCCTCCTGCAATCTTGGAGGGCAGTATCCTGGCTCCCTTGAAATCGTGGTGATGCATTGTTCTCCTTGCCTGTCAGGTGCCGTGTTCCCATGATGAGAGATAATGTTTCTGGTCTTCGGTCAGCGTGTCCATTTTAACGTGCATGGATTCCAGTTTCAGGTTTGCAACCCAGTTCTCTATTTCCGCCGGCACGTTGTAGACCTTCTTGCCCATCTTTTTTCTTTCTTTCACGAGGTACTCGGAAGCGAGCGCCTGCGTGGCGAAACTCATGTCCATGACGCATGCGGGGTGCCCTTCGGCGGCGGCCAGGTTTACAAGCCTGCCTTCTGCCAGCACATACACGGATCTACCGGTCTTCATCACGTACTCGTCCACGAAGTTTCGGACGTTCTTCTTTATTTTCTTCGTCTCTTTGGCCATGCCAATGAGGTCGATTTCGATATCGAAGTGGCCGGAGTTGCATACCATTGCGCCGTGCTTCATCAGTTTGGCGTGCTTTGCGCGGATGACATGCTTGTTCCCGGTAACGGTGATGAACAGGTCGCCGATTTTTGCGGCTTCTTCCATCGTCATTACCTGGTAGCCTTCCATGGCGGCTTCCAGCGCCTTGACAGGGTCAACCTCGGTTACAATCACCTTGGCGCCCATGCCGGATGCGCGCATGGCGCACCCTTTGCCACACCAGCCGAAACCGGCGACCACTACGTTCTTTCCTGCAAGCAGGATATCCGTGGCGCGTATTATGCCGTCCAGCGTGGACTGGCCGGTGCCGTAGCGGTTATCGAACATGTTTTTCGTGACTGCGTCGTTTACCGCGATGACGGGGAACTTCAGCTTTTTGGCCGCTTCCATTGCCCTCAGGCGGATGACGCCCGTGGTGGTTTCTTCCATGCTACCTATAACGCCACCGGCGATTTTCTGGTACTTGGTGTGCAACAGCGTTACCAGGTCCGCGCCATCGTCCATCGTTATGTTCGGCTTGCGCAGGACGGCGGCCTTAAGGTGGCTGTAGTAAGAGTCGTTATCCTCGCCCTTTATGGCCATTACGTTTATGCCGTAGTGCTTGGTAAGCGCGGCGGCTACGTCGTCTTGCGTGGAAAGGGGATTGCTGGCTACGAGCAGGATATCCGCGCCCGCCGCTTTCAGTGTGCGGGCCAGGTTTGCAGTTTCTGCGGTTACGTGCAGGCAGGCCGACATCCTAAGCCCTGCCAGCGGTTTCTCCTTTGCCCAGCGCGCGCGCACTGCGCGAAGCACTGGCATATCGTTATCCGCCCATTCGATGCGCGACCGCCCCTTGTCGGCAAGCCCCATATCTTTTACGTGATGGTCTTTGGTTCTTGATTCCGTCATATTCCTGCGTCCTTTCTTAATTTGCTGGCCATGTCCGTCTTTTCCCACTGGAATTCCGGAAGCTCGCGGCCAAAGTGGCCGTATGCGGCTGTTTTCTGGTATATCGGCCTACGGAGATTCAGCATCTTTATGATGCCGCCCGGGCGCAGGTCAAAGTTCTTGCGCACTATTTCCACGATTTTTTCCTGCGAGATTTTGCGGGTGCCAAACCCGTCCACAAGCACGGAAACAGGCTCCGCAACGCCGATGGCGTAAGCAAGCTGTACCTCGCATTGGTCTACCAGCCCGGCGGCCACCAGGTTCTTGGCAACGTAGCGAGCCATGTAGCTGGCAGAGCGGTCTACCTTTGTGGGATCCTTGCCGGAGTATGCGCCGCCGCCGTGGCAAGCCGTGCCGCCGTAGCTGTCCACTATTATCTTGCGTCCGGTGAGGCCGGAATCGCCGTGTGGGCCGCCAACGACAAACCTGCCGGTTGGGTTTATGAATACCTTGCACTTTTTCTCGTCGAAAAGGTTTGTCGGGTTCAGTATCGGCCTTATCACCTTGTCTAGCACTTCTTTATGTATGGTCTCGTTGTTTACGTCTTCG
>JAHFEI010000204.1 GCA_023248615.1 Nitrospinales bacterium
AAGTGGCAATCCGAAAATGAGAACCTGCAGGAAATAATGGACCAGATACATAGGGCATCCAAAATAACAAACAACCTGAAGGTGTTCGCGCGCCCGAAGAAAATGGAAATAGCGCCTTTGGACATCAATGCCATGTTCGACGATACCGTGGCGCTGATGGAGCATGACCTGAACCTGGACAACATAACGGTAGAAAGGGACTACGACCCGGATTTACCGTTAGTATATGCGGATGAAGGCCAACTTGCGCAGGTGGCGCTTAACCTGCTGAACAATTCGCGGGACGCCATGAAACCCAGCCGCAAGGGAAGCATAAACATAAAAACCAGGAAAACGGATGGCGGCATAGAAATACGGTTTGGCGATACCGGCCCCGGCATCCCGAAAGATATCATTGGTAAAATATTTGACCCTTTTTTCTCCACCAAAGAGCCGGGAAAAGGCACCGGGCTTGGGCTTTCCATCACATACCGGATAATAGAGGGGCATAATGGCTCCATAATGGTGGAGAGCGTGGAAGGGGTTGGCACCTGTTTTACCATTAACCTGCCGATAGGCGATAGAAGGGTGGAAATGAGATGATTGCCTGTTATGATAGGGACCGTTGTAAAGGAGGCTGGGCGTGACGGACAAAAAGATAAAAGTTTTAGTTGTTGACGATGAATATTCGTTTTGCAAAAACCTTAGGAACTTCCTGACCCGCGAGGGGTGCGAAGCCCTTCTTACGACCAATGGCCAACAGGCGCTGGATATGGTGAAGGATGAAAAGCCGGACATCATGACGCTGGATATCCGCATGCCGGGCATGAACGGCTACGAAGTGCTGGAAAAATTGAAATGGGAAAAAGGCCTTTCCATCATAGTGGTTAGCGCCATAGATGCGCCGGACATGGAAGAGAAGCTTATCCACGCCGGTGCGTCCGCCGTTTTGCACAAGCCCGTAGACCTGAAACAACTGTCGGAAACCATAAAAAAGCTTTACGCGGAAAAAGCTAAATAATCGCGCAAAACAAGCGGCATTTTTGGGGGCGGTAGCATGTCGATAAACAACATACTTCTCGTAGACGACGAGACCAAAGTTACCGAGACCATAGGCCGCTTCCTGAAGATGAAGGGGTTCACCGTCTTCCAGGCGAGCAACGGCGTGGAAGCCCTGGCGGTGGCGCGGAAACAGGCCCTGGACGTAGTGCTTACGGATGTCCGCATGCCGCAAATGGACGGCATAGAGTGCCTCAAACAACTCAAGGCAACCTATCCCGACATTGAAGTAATCATGGCCACCGCGATGGGAGAGGCCGAAACCGCCATAGAATGCATGAAGTCCGGCGCGTTCGGATACCTGATGAAACCGTTGGACCTTAACGCCATTTACACGGAGATATTAAAAGCCCTGGAACACAGGGCGTTGCTACAAAAGATAAACGATTACCAGCACAACCTCGAACAAAAGGTCGAGGAAAGGACAAATGAAATAGTTGTGCTTAACCAGCAACTTCGGGGTAGCTTCCTCACATCCATCAGGATGTTAATCAGCCTGCTTGAAGCATATGACCCGTTCATTGCGGGGCATCTCCGCCGGGTGGCCTCGCTCTCGCGCCTTATCGGCAGGCTCATCAACGTGCCGCAAAAAGACCAGCCACCAATAGAAATTGCCGCATTGCTCCATGATATCGGGACGGTGGCCCTGCCCAAGAGGCTTCGGACTGCGGAATTTTCAAAACTTTCTAATGACGAAATTCTGGTGATAAAGCAACATACGGTCATCGCACAAAACATAATGTCCAGCTTCGAAAAACTGGAAACGGCGGGACTTATTGTCAGGAGCCATCTGGAACGCCTGGACGGCACCGGCTTTCCCGACGGCTTGAAAGACGAATCCATCCCGCTTGGCTCGAAGATACTGGGCGTTGCCAATGCGTACGATGAGCTAACCTCGCGGCGCAGGTTCAGCGGAGAGCAGTTCGGCGATGAAGAGGAAAAGGAATCTTTCGCCCTCAAGCAACTCGCCAAAGTTTCGGGCAAGCATTATGAGCGCCAAATAATAGAAGCGCTGAAAGAAGCGATTGTCGAGAACCGCATGAAATCCAGGAATGAAACCGTCGCCGAAGTGAAAAACATAAAAGCCGGGATGGTATTGGCGGAAGACCTTTTCACTAAGGAAGGCCTGCTACTGCTTTCTAAAGGACACACCATCCTGCCGGCGCAGGTTAAGCAAATAAACTATTTCCATAATATGGGAATGATACCGCCCCAACTGCGGGTACAGTTGTAACGCCTCCCTGATACACGTTTCCGAAGGTATTGAATCAGCGCGAGTACCATTTTAGGTAGCAAAATTACGTGCTAACCAAGTGCCAAGTGGTAGAATATAGCCAAGGAAAGGCAATTAGCCTATACAGGCCGCCTTGAAGTTAAGGAAACCCCAAACCTCCTTAAACCCACTAACCTCCCCTAACAAGGCGGCCTGTTAGTGTTTCTCCTGCCGTAGTCACATGCAGGGATATTCCATCTATTTCTGAATTCCCGCCCGTGTTGCTGTATTATTCCTCCTATCCATATGGCAGGACTCGAAATATATTCCGCTTGGGGCATTTTTGCGGTTGCCTATTTTGCGCTTGCACTTGGGTACCTGCCGTTTTTCCGGCTGGATCGCACAGGCGCGGTATTCATAGGGGCGTTGCTGGTGGTGGGGTTAAAACTCCTCGCGCTGGAGGCGGCTTTCGGCTCGCTGGAATACAAAACGCTTTTTCTCCTTTTCAACATGATGGTGATAGTTTCCTATTTCGTCAATTCGGGCGTTTTTTCGCACCTGCTCGGCTTTATGGAAAAGGTGGAAAGCCCGTTGCGTATGCTGTGGATTACGGTTTTCATATCGGGGCTGGCCTCCGCCGTTTTTATTAACGATGTAGTTTGCCTGGTCTTCGCGCCGGTTGTTGCGGATATCGCATTAGAAAAACGCTGGAACCCACTGCCCTACCTCCTCGCTGTGGCAATGGCGAGCAACATCGGCTCCGCCATGACGCCGATAGGCAACCCGCAGAACATGTTTATCGCATCGGTATCCGGCATTTCGTACTCCGATTTTGTGCTACGCCTTTTCCCGCTTTCGCTGGGCGGGCTTTTCCTGCTGGGCATGCTACTTTCCCCTATGGTGCGCGGGGAAATGGCTACCGCCCCTGCGGCTCCGCCACATGCCAGGCATGTGCGAAGGCGCGACCTGGCAAAGGCAGGCGTCACTTTGGCTGTGGTGCTGGCCGGGTTCATGGCGGGATTCCAGGCGGGAATCGTTACCGGCATGGGCGCGGCGTTTTTACTTTTGACGAGAAATATTTCCAGGAAAAAGATTTTCTCGCTGGTGGACTGGGACCTGCTGGTACTCTTCGCTTCGTTGTTCGTGATAATGGGGTGCGCCGCGAAGTACGGAATCGTTGCGGATATCTTCGCCGCGCTGGAACCGCTAGGCATCGCCACCCGCGCCGGGTACGCGCTTACCGTGATGGCCTTGTCGAACATCGTGGGAAACGTACCCGCAGTGGTTTTCCTCGCGCCGATAGCCCAGAAACTTGGCGGCGGCAAAAACCTTTTCCTCCTTACGGCGGCAATAAGCACCTTTGCGGGAAACCTTACGCTGGTAGGCTCTATCGCCAACCTTATTGTCGCGGAAAAGGCTAAAGCGAAGGGGATAACGATTGGCTTTTGGGCCTATGCCCGGCACGGATTTTGGGTCACGCTCATCCTTTGCGTGGCGGCGGCGGTTTTTGTCCCCGTATCGGGCCACTAAACGGGACGCGCCGGGTCTGCTGGCGGCATCAAGAAGTCGAACGACTCGAAAATCTCCTTGAACTCCTTCGTGGATGCCGTATGTATGTGTTCCGGGTGCGTGGGGTCTATAAATGCTTTGTAGTGCGGATACAAAACATTTTGCATCTTCCTAATGTCTATCTCAATATTATTGGCCTTTGCATATTTCAGGCACTCCATCACCATGTTGGCGGAAGGGCCAGCGCCATCCGCACATAGCCTGTCCAGGTGGTATTCCATGTAGGCGGCAAGGTTCTTTTGCAACGCTTTTGGCTTAAGCGGTATAGCCCACTTGGCGGCCTCGTTGAATACGCGAACCATCTTGGCGTAGTCGCTGGCTATCTGCATGTCGGTAAAAAGGGAGCCGAGTTGCCGCTCGAAAACATATCTGGCGGCTATCTTGAATTCGTCCGGCACATGCACGTTGATATCCGCGTGGAAATCCATCAACTGGCGGTTGTTCTCAAACAGGTCGTTGTACGCGGATGCGAACTGGTTAATACGGTCGGACATAAGCCGCTCCATAGCCTTGCGGCGCTCATCATTGAATAAG
>JAHFEI010000205.1 GCA_023248615.1 Nitrospinales bacterium
GGATTTGCTTCCGGTTTCAATGGTTTCCTTATGCTCCTGCCCCGGCTCGCGGAAATGCACCTGAATATCAAGCAGACCGGGGCAAAGCACGTGCCCGCCGCAATCCACCACCGCAATCCCCTCCGGTACGCCGTCGTTAAACAGTTTCGCGCCGAAATCCTTGATGCTCTCGCCTTCGGTGAGTAGCGCGCCCTTCGTATCCAGCCCGGATTCCGGATCAATCAGCCGCGCGTTGATATACGCCACCTTGCCGGGGGCAGGGGTTTCCTTGGGGAGATGCCAGGTTTGTTTTTGGGTCATGGTTTGTTTTCCTTGTTTTATACCGCGAACCCAACTTCCTGATAGGGTTCGCCTAGTTTGTGGGGGGCAATGCGGATGGTTACTTTTTGCTCCAGCCGTTTCAGGAAATCCAGCAGTTTATCGGTGGTGAAGCGGCTGAAATGGCCGTTCATCAGGTGGGATACATCGGGCTGCGCGATGCCGAGAAGGGTAGAAATTTCCCGCTGTTTCAGTTTCTTTTTCTTGAGAATTTTATAGACGTAAAAGCCCAGTTGCGCCCGCGCGAAAAGCTCGTCCGCATCTTCAAGCCCAAGATCGGCAAAAATATTGCCGGAGCCTTGCTCAAATTCCATCTGTTCGGTTCTATTTTTCATCTTTTGCCATCCCTTTCGCCTGAGCGTAACGCTGTTTAATCACATCCACATCCTGTTTCGGCGTGGCGATGCCTTTTTTCGATTTTTTCTGGAAGGCGTGAAGCACATAAATCTTTTTTCCGAGTTGCACCGCTACCACGGTGCGGTAGGCATCACTATCATAACGCAAGGCGATTTCAATAACACCGCTTCCCACGCCTTTGAACGGTTTTGCATCTTCCGGCATTCCGCCGAACTGGCTAAGCTGTAATTCATCGCCCATCAGTTTTTGTGCATCATCAGGAAAATTCCGAAGATTTTTCTTCGTGTTACCCAACCATACCAAGGGACGCAATACCGGAATTTCAAAGCCTTTCAAAACCTATCGCCTCATAATATAGTAAATTTACTATAAAGTCAACCCATTGCCTCCAGTATGGCTTGCCGCACGGCGACACCCATTTCCACCTGATCCAGAATGACGCTGCGGTTGATGTCGTCGGCGAGCTGGCTGTCAATTTCCACGCCACGATTAATGGGGCCGGGATGCATCACGAACACATCTTTTTTCGCGCAGGAAAGTTTCTCATAATCCAGCCCGTAGAGATAGAAATATTCTGCCTCGGAGGGGATATACGCGCTCGACATACGCTCCCGCTGGAGGCGCAGCACCATCACCACATCCGCGCCTTTCAGCCCCTTGCGCATATCGGTGAACACCTCCACCCCGAAGGATTCTGCGAAGGGGGGAAGCAGCGTGGAAGGTGCGATAACCCGCACGTTCGCGCCCATCGTGTTCAGCAGATAAATGTTGGAGCGCGCCACGCGGCTATGGAGAATATCGCCGCAGATGGCGACCGTCAGCCCTTTCAGTTTTTCGCACCGCCGCCTTATGGTCAGCGCGTCCAGTAGTGCCTGGGTGGGGTGTTAGTGGCAGCCATCCCCCGCATTGATGACGCGCCCATTCATCTTGCGCGCGATAAGCTGCACCGCACCGCTCTGGTTATGGCGGATCACCAGGAAATCCGGATGCATGGCGTTCAGCGTCATCGCGGTATCCAGCACCGTTTCGCCCTTCTGCATGGAGGAAGTGGCAACAGACATATTCACCACGTCCGCGCCCAGCCGCTTGCCAGCGAGTTCAAACGAACTTTGGGTGCGCGTGGAGTTCTCGAAGAAAAGATTGATGAGTGTGCGTCCCTGCAGGATAGGCTTCTTCTTATCCCGCTTGCGGTTCAGTACGACATAGGATTCAGCGAGATCAAGCAGGGAGGAAATATCATGGGCAGTGAGGCCAGCTATCCCAAGCAGGTGGGGGTGGGGGAATGTGCAGGTTTTAGCAGTCATGAGTCCATTCTATACCATAGATTTGCAATTCCGGCTAAAAAATTCCGCCAGTTCACTGCGGGGGATTTTCTGCTCCGCCAGCGCGACCATGATGTTCGCCGCTTCTTCCTGATCAGCGCGGTAATGGTAGCCGTTCATCTGCAAAAAAAGATCGGCGACCGCAAAGGCGGTGCGCTTGTTGCCGCCCACAAACGGATAGTGGCGCGCGATGCTGTCCGCATATCCCGCCGCCAGATCAAACAGCGTGGCATCCTGATAGAAAAAAAGATTTTGCGCCCGCGAAAGTGCCGATTCCAGCAGCCCTTCATCGCGCATACCATCGGACGCTACGGAAGCAGCTACAATTTTTTCATGGATGAGCAGCACGTCTTCTTTTTGCAGCCATTGGGGTTCCTTCATCGGTCTGCCAGAAGATCGAGGGTTGTCTTATTCTCACGAATAAAATCATCCACCATTTTTTCAAATGCCGCCTGTTCTACCGGGGTTCTGCGCTTGGGTTCCTGCATTTTTACTTTCGCATCAAACGGCAGGTCTTGCTGCATGGCGACCTGGCTATAGAACATACGCATGGCATCGCTGGAAGAAAGGCCAAGCCGCTTGAATACAGCCTCGGCATCCTGCTTGATGGCGGCATCTATCCTGAAATTGATCTGTTCGGTACGCATGGTGTGTGCCTCCTTGATGGTATATCAATGTATAGAATTACATAGCTAATGATATACGTTATCAAGGAGTGGAGGATGGAGGCCTAATCCAAATCCCGCACTGCTTCCAGCACTTCCTGGACGTGGCCTTTCACTTCTACCTTGCGCCACACTTTGCGAATGATGCCTTTCCTGTCGATCAGAAAAGTATCCCGCTGGATGCCCATGTATTTTTTGCCGTAGTTGGTTTTTTCCATCCAGCTATCGTAGGCTTCGCAGACTGTGCCATGCTGGTCGGAGGCGAGCACCACCGCGAGCTTGTATTTATCCCGGAAATTGCAGTGACTTTGCACGGAATCCTTCGAGATACCGATAACCACCGCATCCTCATACTCGAAATCGGCGATGACCCTGGTGAAATCCTGCGCCTCTATCGTGCAGCCGGGCGTATCATCCTTCGGATAAAAATACACCACGACGTTTTTTCCGCGCTGCTCAGAAAGCGTAATCGGCTCACCGCTACCGGTATCCAGCGTGAAATCGGGAGCATAATCCCCGGCGGAGAGTTTTTTATGTGTGTTGGCGGTTGCAGTGTTCATGGCGTTTCTCCTGTATCCGACAGTATAAACCGCTCAAAGAGGTTTTCTACATTTTTTTGTGTCGCTGTAAGCTTTTTTCTCAGGGTCTCAAAATCCTTATCGCTGGTATGGTAGATGAGCGTGCGTTCCATGCCGGGGGTCATGGTGTGTTCATCGGCCTGTCGCGCGCCCATCAGCCGCATCGTACCCTGCACCTGCGTATAGAGGGCAATAGCTTCCATCAATGCGGTGAAGGCTTTTTGATCCAGCAGTCCTTCCTTGCGGAGGCGTTTGAAGGCCTTGACCGTGTTCGTGGAAAGCACGGTTGGATGCAGGTGGGCGTGTTTCACCTGAAGGTACTGGGCGATATATTCAAGCTCGATCAGCCCTCCGGGCGTATATTTCACGCGGAAGGGAAAAGTGACGGGGTGCGCTTTTCGGAAGCGGCTGTACATATCCAGCACCCCTTCTGCGAAGGTGAGGGGATCACGTTTCTCAGAGAGCATCCCGCGGATCAGAGATTTCAGGTGTTGCTTGAATGGCTTGGGGCTATGGATGACGCGGGCGCGGGTGAGTGCCAGATATTCCCACGCCCAGGCCGATTTTTTATAGTAATCCACGAACGCGCAGATGTGGGAAACCACCGGGCCATCATTGCCGGAGGGGCGCAGCCGCAGGTCTACATTGTAAAGCGTACCTTCCGGCGTAAGGGAGGTGAGGGCGTTCACGAAGCGTCGGCTTAGGCGCGCATAATACTGGCTGACGGGCAGGGGCTGCGCCCCGGTGGAAAGCGCGTCGCTATCCGGCACATCGTAAACGAATACAAGGTCGAGATCGGAGCTGAAAGTCATTTCCTTTCCGCCGAGTTTTCCCATGCCGAGGACGGCGAAGGTTCCATTCTCCACGATACCGTGCGTTTTCTCGAAATCCTTGCGCACTTCCTCCATCAGCACATCAATGACCGCGTCGGCGATGCCCGAAAGATTGCGCGCCGCCTTGTGCAGCGGAAGCGTTTTCTTGATGCACTGGATGCCGATGCGGAAGCGGCGGTCATTCGTCCAGAAGCGCATGGCGTTCAGCGCATCCTCCATATCCTTGCCCTGGGCGACAGCCTCCCGCAGATTGGCTTTGAGGGCTTT
>JAHFEI010000206.1 GCA_023248615.1 Nitrospinales bacterium
CCCCTCACCATCCAGTTCCGTTATGCCACGCCGCAACTCCGGCCCCAGTTGCACCGATGCCATATCCTTTATCCGTAACGGCACGCCGTTCTTATCCACGGTTATCACGATATCTTCAATATCAGCGATACCCTTAATATACCCCCTCCCGCGCACGAGATATTCCTTCTCCGCCATCTCTACAGTCCTGCCGCCGATATCCGCGTTGGATTTTTTTATCGCGTCGCCTATCATCCCTATCGGGACGCGGTAGGCGGCAAGGCGAGCCGGGTCGGCCTCCACCTGGTATTGCCTTACATAGCCGCCCACAGAGGCAACCTCGGAAACGCCGTGTACCTTTTGCAATTCGTAGCGTAAGTACCAATCCTGTATGGAGCGCAGTTGCGACAGGTCATGCCTGCCTGTCCTATCCACCAGCGCATATTCGTACACCCACCCAACCCCGGTGGCGTCCGGCCCGATTGTAGGGGTGGCGCCCTTCGGCAGGCGGCTGGAAACAAAGTTCAGGTATTCCAGCACGCGAGAACGCGCCCAATAGATGTCTGTGCCATCCTCGAAAATAATGTAGACAAATGACATGCTGAAGAACGAATATCCCCGCACGACCTTTGCGTAGGGCACGGAAAGCATGGCGGTGGTAAGCGGGTAGGTAACCTGGTCTTCCACAATCTGCGGAGCCTGCCCCTCGTACTCGGTGAAGATTATAACCTGCACATCGCTCAAATCCGGTATCGCGTCCAGCGGGATGGTTTTTACCGCTGCGTACCCCGCCGCCACGATAAACACGGTGGCAAGTAGCACGATGACGCGGTTTTTGACCGACCACTCGATTATTTTTTCCAGCACGGCCTACTCCCCCTTCCCGTGTTTATGGGACTGTTTTTTAACCGGTGCGGCTCCGTCTCCTGCGGAAGGCATCTCCATGTTTCCCATTTTCATGCCAGAGTGGTCCATATGCTCCATGTCATGCGCACCCGCATGCGAATGGCCGTGCGGCTCCGGGCTTCCGCCATGGCTGGCGTTATCCATCTTCATGCCACTCGTCTCCGTTCCCTTCATCCCGGAATCGCCTTGGCTCGCCGGTTCGGCAGGCGTGGGCGTCTGCGCTGGCCTTCCATCTGTAGAAAGCATTTTTTGTGTAGCCTCACGCAGGTTGCTTTCGGAATCTATAAGGAAGTTTGCGCTGGCAACCACAGTTTCACCCTCGTAAAGGCCACTGGCTATCTCAAAATAGTCGCGCCCTTCAACACCAAGCGTAACCTCGCGCGGGTCGTACAGGCCGCCGCCCCTGGCTATTATAACGATGTCATGTTTGCCGCCACGTATAACGGCCTCCTTGGGGACAGTGACAGCCTTGCGGCTCTTGCCCGCACTGATTTCCACATTGGCGTACATTTCGGGCTTAAGTTCCAGATGCGGGTTGGCAAACTCCATACGCACCTTTACCGTACGCGCCTCCTTGTCCATAAACGGATTTATATAGCTCACCACGCCGGTAAATTTCCTGCCGGGATAAGCAGGCAACGACAACGCGGCCTTATCCCCCACTTTCACTCCGCCGACTTCGTATTCATACACGTCCGCCATCACCCACACGCTGGAGAGGTCTGCCACTGTGTACAACGTCATACCCGGCGTTACCTGCATGCCAACGAATACCGGCTTGCTTACCACCACCCCGGCGTACGGGGAATGTATGTGAAGCGTCTTGAGAATCAGGCGCTTCTGCTCCAAGTCCCATATCTGGTGTTCCGGTACATCGAGGTACAAAAGGCGGTTGCGCGCCGCTTGGTACATCTCGTCACCTCTCATCTCCAAATCCAGCTCGGTGTTTTTGGTAGATATCTCGCGGCTACGGATGGCAAGCAGGAATTCTTCCTCCGTCGCCACCAGGTCCGGGCTGTATATCTCCAGCAGGTAATCGCCTTTCAACACCTTCTGCCCGGTGAAATCCACATAAAGTTTTTCCACCCAGCCTGTTACCTTGCTTTGGATGTTGGCCACCTTCCGCTCGTCGTATGAGATTATGCCGGATGCCCGGATGGTCTTGGAGACCTCGCGCAACCCGGCCTTGTGGGTTCGTACGCCAAGGCTTTGTTGCAACTCCGGATGTATCTTCACTCCGGCATCGGCCGACTGGTCTTCATCTTCGTACACTGGCGTCAAGTCCATCCCCATCGGCGATTTCCCTGGCCCTGCCGCACGGTAGCCAGGTATCATGGCATCTGTCCAATATTTTATTTTCCGTTCTTTTGCAGGTTTCCCATTGGCAGGCTTCTGCCCGGTAGCCAGGTGTGTGCCGCCGTACAGCCCCGCTATTTCGTGCCGAAGGAAATAAATCGCGCCTATGGCGGCTACCAACACCAGCGTATAAAGAAACTTTTTCCTGTAATCAATATCCATTTGCCACCTCGCTATTATTTTCTTCACCCATAGCCCGTAGAAGCTTTGTGCGCGTGGACTGGAGGTCGAATTCGACCTGGTCCATCTGTATTTGGTAATTGAAAAGCGTTACCTGGTTCATCACCAGCCAGCGGAAATCCACCTTGTTCACCCGGTAGGCGGACATGGCGGCATGCACCGCCTGCTCCGCCTGCGGCAATAACCCCGTTTGGTACAGCGCCAGCAGGCGCATATTTTTCCTTTGCATCTCCATCAGTTCCGCGATGTCGCGGCGCAGTTTCAGTTTTTCGGCTTCTATGTCAAGCCGCGCCCTGTCCGCCATTATCATGGACTGCGCGATCATCTTGTCCTGTTTCGTCTTTCGGTACAAGGGAAGGTCGAACATCACCTCCGCCGAAAAGAGGTCACTACGTTGCATAGGCGTGTCGTCGCGCTGGCTGTAGGAGAACTTTACGGCATAGTCCGGGGCAAGCTCCCGCCGCGCCAGCGCCGCCGCATCTTCCGCCTTCTGCAACGCCGCGCCCATCTGGCGAAAAAGCGGGCGTTTCCCCACCGCTCCTTCCACCATCTTGTCCTCCGCCGCAAGTATCTCGCCCAACGGCATTACGGAGGGGTCGCTCCAATCCGTTTCCGGCGGCAACCCGGCCCACACGTTCAGGTTCCTGGAAAGCGTGGCAAGCCGTTGCTCAATGCCTATCAGGTACTCGGCTGTCTTGGAGTACTCCAGTTGGGCGGCCAACACATCCTGTTGCACGCCGCCGCCCACGGTGTACTTTGCAAGCGCGATGTCTATGAATTCGTGCAGGACTTTTTTGTTCTTCACCACCGTCGCCTGCACCTTCAGGAGATACCGCAATTCGTAAAAGGCAAGCCGTGCCGACTCCACCAGCTCCAGCCGTTTTTCGCCGACCGCATGTGCGGCCATATCCGCATCGTCCTGGGCCACCTTGCGGCGAAGCTCCCTTTTGCCCGATGCCGGAAATGCCTGGCTTATCCCTATCGATTTTCTTGTCATGTCTTCACTGGTAAACGAAAGCGAATCGGACGGCAGGTCCATAACGCCTATGGAAAGTTGCGGGTTCGGCAACGAATATTCCTGCGAGGGCATATTCCCTTTGGCTTCCGCCTCCGCCTTCAGCGCCAGCACCTCCGGGTGGCTTGCCAAAAGCAGACGCACGTATTGGTTAAAATCCTGCGCTTTGGGCGGCGTGGAAGCAAGCGGCGCCACGCCGGATGTAGGCTGTTGCGGCAGGTCTGCCGCCAGTGCCGCCCCGTAGGCGGATAACGCTATCAACAGCGCGGATAGAAAAATTCGCATTGCAAAACTTCCTTCTATAATCTTATTTGTAAAGCCTTGGCAGTATGCATCAAAGTGCATGCCGCTAAAAAAATAAGAAACCCGGAAGTTAGTTTTTGGGAGGGCGGTAGAACTGTATCGTCTGGCGGGTAGGAATGGAAAGGCGGTATAAGGCCAGCATTATCATAATCACAAAGAAAACGGGAACTACGTTCACCGGCCCTACCGTGTATCCGTTGCAGACAGTGCCGCAACATGCGGAAGCGCCGATATCGCCGGAAGACGGGGCCGCAGGGCCGGAAGAACGGGAATGGCAATCAGAACCCATATCCATTGATGCGTGCGAGGCCAAAACCTCCTGCACAGCCATGGCAATCGGGGTAGAGGCGAACATCGCGAAAAGCGCGGCCACCGAAAGCAGGGATACAATCTTCTTTGCCATGTGTCCATTGTACCACACCTGTAGCCACGCACAAATTTAGGGCGGATTTACGGTAGTGGGCGAATTGCCTCATATTAAATGTAACCGAAGGATTGGGCTGATTTTACGGGAAATGCTTCGTTGCCTCATATTCCATGTAACCGAAAGGAGCGTGGAAAATGGGACATGTATCGAGAAAA
>JAHFEI010000207.1 GCA_023248615.1 Nitrospinales bacterium
CGAACGCACTGCTTCAACGCAACAAATCCTTCCCCCGACGCACAACAATGCAGGCCATCACCGAGCATTACCAGGCAATGTTCGGCAACGCAGAAGGCCACATCCCCGCTACCTTTGAGATTATCACGCTGACGGGGTGGAAGAACTGAGTGGGATGTATGCTATTTCCCACATTGATTATTTCCCACTTCTATGCTATACTACCAGAAAACAGGAGCTAATCATGGACATACACACTATCAGGCCGGATGCCAAGGGGCGCATCGCGCTCGGAAAACTGGCGGAGGGAATCAGCAGTTTCAAAATCACGCAGGATAAAAATGGCCGCCTTATTCTGGAACCTTACGCAGAAATCCCCGCGCGCGAGAAATGGCTGTTTGAAAATAAAGTGGCGCAGGCAAGCGTGAGGCGCGGCCTCGAAGAATCCGCAAGGGGCGAGGTACATTATCTCGGAAGTTTTGTGGAATATGCTGACGATGAAATTGAATAATGCACTTCAAGATTTTTTTCAGCACACAAGCAAAAACGGATAGGGATAAAATTGCCACCGATCCGGCATTGCAAAAACGCTGGAAATCTGTTCGGAAAGCCCTGGGTTACCTTGAGCAGAATCCACGCCATCCCAGCCTTAATACCCATAAATACAGTGTGCTGAAAGGCACGAACGACGAAGAAGTTTTCGAGGCTTATGCGGAAAATAATACGCCCGCCGCCTACCGCATTTTCTGGCATTATGGGCCGAAGAAAAATCAGATTACGATAATCGCGATTACGCCACACCCGTAGTATTTACGGAAAGCACCAGCTTCCCCGCATGGCCGAACGCGCACATCCGCTTATGCGCTTCCACGGCCTGTTCCAGCGGATACACCCTATCCACCAGCGGACGGATTTTCCCCTGTTCGATGAGCGGCCAGACCATCGTGCGGATGGATTGCGCGAGGTCGTAAATCTGCTCCTCGGAGCGTGAGCGGAGCGTCATGCCCGTCCATGTCAGGTTTTTCATCAGCAATGCACCGAGGTTGAGTTCCGCCATCGCACCCTCGATAAAGGCGATGGAAACCATGCGCCCGTATTTCGCCATCGCCTTCATATTGCGCTGGAGGTAGCTTCCGCCGACCATATCCAGCACCACATCCACACCGCTCCCATCGGTGAGGGTTTTTATTTCCTCCACGAAATCCTGGTTCTTATAGTGGATGCCCCGCGCTGCGCCTAGCTTCTCGCACAATGCCGTTTTTTCAGCATTCCCCGCCGTGGCATAGACGGTTGCACCGAACGCGCGGGCAAGCTGAATCGCAATGGTTCCGATGCCGCTTACCCCGCCGTGGATGAGCACGGATTCACCGGGGCAAAGTCGCGCAAGTTCCATCAGGGAGAGGTAGCTGGTGAATATCGCTTCGGGCAATCCGGCGGCTTCCTCCGGAGAAAGCCCTGCGGGCAGAGAGAGTACCCGCCATTCCGGCACAGCGGCGAATTCCGCATAGCCCCCGCCCGACAGTAGCGCGCACACCTTATCCCCCACCGAATGGGAGCGTACTTTTTTACCCAGCGTGATGATTTCTCCGGAAACTTCCAGCCCCAGGATGGGCGAAGCACCTTCAGGCGGGTTATATGTGCCCTGCGCCTGATAAATATCCGCGCGGTTTACCCCGGCGGCGGCCACTTTGATTAGCACATCGTGATCACCGGGCACTGGCGTGGGTGCGTCATCAGTAACCGCAAGCGAATAATTCTGGCCGGGGGAGATAATTTCGATGGAGCGCATGGGAACACCTCGTCATCACCAGAATCGCATAGCAATTATAGAGCGATCCACCTGCGCGCATTAAGCACAAAACAATGATGCAAGGCAGTCATGGATTCCTCTAAAATCGCTATGCGATTCGGGGAATGACAGTTACCCTTGTCTTGCCTTGAAGCGCGGGTTGACTTTATTGATGACGTAAATACGCCCTTTGCGGCGCACGACGCGGCAATTGCGGTCGCGCTTTTTGGCAGATTTCAGGGAACTCAGGACTTTCATAACTGGCCTCGGTATTGCGTGGAGCGCGAAAAATAGCCAGCAACGGAGAACTTGTCAAGACTTTCCTTCCGGGGCATTTCCTTCCAGCACTTTTTCTACCATCACCTTGCTCAGCCCGTGTTCGGTTTTTTCCCAGTAATGCGGGCGGTGAACAAGCTGCCATGCCGCCTTGAAGCTGGCGATGCTGTGCAGCACCCAGTAAAAAGGGAAAAGCGCGCAATACGGAACCATGTTCCGCCATCTTCTTTCCGGATTTTCCTCCGAGACTCCCTGCCGCTCCACCACAATCAGCGCGATGGCGATGTGCGCCACGATTCCCGCCAGAAAATTGCCCAGCGTACAATAGAAAAACCATCCGGGCGCGGGTATCCCCTGAAAAAAAGCATACACAGACATCAGTACCACGAACGGCATGGTGAGGAATACCAGCACCGGCGCGCCAACAAAGAATATGAAACCGAAAAAAGATCGAAAACCCAGTGCCTTGTAGAGCTTTACCGGCTGGCGCATATGCACGAGGTAGGTTTGCATATAGCCCTTGATCCACCGGGAACGCTGTTTGAGCCAACTGCGCACTTTCAATGGTGCTTCCTCCAGCGTAGTGGAATCCACGATGGCGGAGGTATAGCCATATTGCGCGAGCCGGATGCCAAGATCCGCATCCTCTGTGACGTTATAGGGATCCCAGGCGTAAACATCCCGCAAAAGTTGTGTTTGAAAATGGTTGCTCGTGCCACCTAGCGGAATAGGAACGCGCAGAAGCTGCAATCCACGCAGCATGAAATTGAACCATGAACCGTATTCCAGCGCAAACATCCGCGTGAGGATATTCTCGTTATAGTTGTAATAATTCAGCCTGGCCTGCACACAGGCGGTTTCTTCCGACGCATGGCGAAAAATATACAGCACTTTGCGGAGCTGCAGCGGATCGGGCTTATCCTCGGCATCGTAGATAGTGACATATTCCCCGCGCGCGAACCGCAGCGCATAATTGCAGGCTTTCGGCTTGGTCTGCGGCAGGGAATGCGGAACCCGGATAATCTCGAACCAGCTCTCCGGACGCAGAGACTGGATGATTCCGATGGTCTGTATATCCTCTGTTTCCACAATGAGTTTTACATCCAGCCTGGCCTTTGGATAATCCATTGCACGAATAGAAATTATAAGATTTTCAATAGTATGTTGCTTTTCCTTAAACAAAGGGATGAGAATTGTATATATCGGCAAACCCTTCTCTCCCCGGACAATTCCCGGCTTCACGCCCTCCGCCCGGTGCATCGCCATCAACCCCGAACCGAAGAACATGAGTTTGCAGATCAGCGTCATCGCGTAAAAAAGATTCAGGCCGATAAACAAGGTGAGGAAGAACGCATCCACATACAGCATCAGTGCAAGCACCGTCGCCAGCAGCGTACCAACGAAATACTTGCCGCGCGGCGTGGAAAACAGCATCCGCGCGGATTTCACCGGGTCGCTATCCCACAGGATTTCCTGCGCTTCCTGATCGTCCTCGCGGGTGGAATGAAGCTGTGCGCCCCACACTATATCCAGCGGGGAGGTGATAGCAAACGCATGATTTTTCCTGTATTTCCGCTGTGCCCAGCGTGTAAGCGCGGGCGTTATCTCTGGTGTGGCGAGCAGGATAGTGCGCCCCTCCCGCTTCCAGGGCATGGCTTGCAGAGCAAGATAATCCGGCAGATGTTCCGGGCGGAATAATTTGGGGTCGCACGGCTCCTTCCGCATATCCGCGAACGGCAATCCGAGGTGCACAGCAAGCGTACGATGAAAACGATAGGCACTCAGCTTGCCCTGCCCCACCAGCACTTTCCCCAGTGGAGAACCGCAGCGTTTCTGCTGCCGAAGTGCTGCCTCCAGATCGGCAGGCTGGATAGCACACTCTTTTACTAACCTTTCACCGATGCGGAGTACTGCAGTATGTCCCATTGCTGGTGACCGGGGAGTTAAGAAACCGGACAAAGACGGCTGCGCTATCCTTTAGGCTTTCGCCCTGGACATACGACAGCGCCCCCCCGGCCATATGGCAAGGGAGGCATCATTGCGGCTGATGCCAGCCGCTTTGTCCGGGGTTCTTATACCCCTAGAGCCGGGAACCCGACTCATGGTTGTAAACTACATGGAGGAGAGGAAGCGGTCAATTCAGAAACTTATCATTTTGTCACCCCGCACTTTGGTTGCGGGGTTATAATCCCTGTCAGCCAGAACCCCGCAACAAGTGCGGGGTGACAAAATGACATAATTATCCCCTTGAAGCACGTACCCCGTCATTCCCCG
>JAHFEI010000208.1 GCA_023248615.1 Nitrospinales bacterium
TTCCGGCGACTATCCCGGTGCGGAGAAGGCATTTGAGAGGATGGTGGATAAGTATCCGAACGTCAATGGCGTCACCACAATGGCGATGTACTGGCTGATGCGCTCGCAACAGCAACAGGGGAAAAACACGGACGGATATCGCGTACAGCTCTCGGACAAGTTCCCGATTTCATACTATACCTACCTTGCCTACGGCGGCAATTCCGGCATAAGTTTCCGTCTGTCGGGTGATGCGCCTGTGCTGGACGAGGCCCGGCTTGCCTTGGCGGTGGAAGGTAAAATAATGGACAGCATCGGGCGTTTCTCGCAGGAGCCTGCCTTCGACGAAAAACACGGATGGGCTTATAAAGGCTCGCAGGCATGGCTGGCCGTGGTGTTGAACGACATCGCAAAGGTGTTGCTGGATGCCGCCGCGCCGGGTGTGCCTAAAACCCCGAAAGGCCTTACTTGGCTGGCATGGCAGTACTACCGGGCGAAATGTTATTCTTGCGCTTTACGTACCATAGATTCTATCAGGAGGGACGACATGTCCCCGGAGCACCAGCAGTTTGCCATGCTCCTGTCATTTCCCGTGGCGCATTGGGAAACCGTTAACACGCTTGCCCGCGCCTACGGCATAGACCCGTTTATAGTGCTTTCCATCATCAGGCAGGAAAGCGTATTCGACCCGGACATAGTATCCGTAGCCAACGCCCACGGCCTTATGCAGTTAATTCCGTCCACAGCCGAGAGGATGGCCGCCGCACTGAAGATGGAGGGGATAACGCCCGATAGCCTGCATGACCCAGAAACAAATATTAAACTGGGCGCTTATTACTTGTCCGGGCTGATAAAGGCGGAAAATGGCGAGCTACCTTTTGTCCTTGCAACTTACAACGCTGGCCCGACCCCTGTTGCGCGTTGGAAAAAGCGTTTCCCGTCCGATGATATGAGCATATTTGTGGAAAGGATACCGTTCCATGAGACGAGGGATTATGTTAAAAAAGTTTTACGCAACTACTGCATTTATAGGAAAATATACTTCGAAAGCCTTGCCATGGCACAGACGCAACCCGCGAGGTAGCCCGGCACCGCAGAAAGGAACATATGTTTGATGTTGTCATAAAGAACTCCATGCTCTTTGGGCTTGCGGGGAGCGAACCGGCGATTGCTGACCTCGGCATAAAAGACGGCCTTATCCGCAAGATAGGGAAAATAGATGAAGAGGCGGGCGCCGTTGTTGATGGCGCCGGGTACTACACGCTTCCGGGCTTTGTGGATTCGCATTCCCATTCCGATTATTACCTGCTGATAGACCCTGCGGCGGAGAGCAAATTGCGGCAGGGGGTCACTACGGAGATAGGTGGCAACTGCGGATATTCCTCGGCACCCATAGCGGGCGGCATCCTGGAGGTTCGGCGCGAGGCATATAAAGAGCAATTCGGGTTAGAGCTGGATTGGCACGACTTTTCCCAGTATTGGGAACGGCTCGCCAAAAAGGGAAGTTCCGTCAACTATGTGGGGCTTATCGGTTACAACACCCTGCGCGCATCGGTATTGGGCTCGCGGGATGTGCCTGCGGTGGGGGAGGGGAAGGAGTCCATGAAACGGGCCATCCGTGAAAACCTTGCCCAAGGCGCCGCCGGGATTAGCGTTGGGTTGGTCTATCCGCCAGCCTGTTTCGCCACCAAGGAAGAAATGGTGGAGATGGTGGCGGAAGTGCAAAAGGCGAACAAGATATTTACCACGCATATACGCTCAGAGGGGCCGCGCCTGGTGGAATCAATAGGGGAAGTGATAGAGATAGCGCAACGCACCGGGGTGAAGCTCCAGATATCCCACCTGAAAACCGCAGGGAAGGATAACTGGCACAAGCTGGAAACTGTTTTTGAGATGATAGAATCTGCACGTAGCCAAGGGGTGGACATTGAGTGCGACCGCTACCCATACATAGCTTCCAACACCGGGCTACAGGTGGTGCTTCCGGATTGGGCGTTCGATGGCGGACGGGATGCCATCATTGGGCGGCTGAAGGATTCGGCAACGCGGGAAAAGCTGAAAGAGGAAATACTGCAAAACCACCCTGAGCCGGAATATTGGGATACCGTGATGGTCTCGCAGGTGGCAACGGAAAAAAACTACGACATGCAGGGCCTGACAGTAAGCCAGGGCGCCAAATTGAAGAACAAGGACAAGTTCACCTTTATATTCGACCTGTTGTTGGAGGAAAAAACGGAGGTGGAGGCTATTTACTTCTGTATGAGCGAATCGAATATGGACCGGATAATCCTGAAGGACTATGTGATGATAGGGTCTGACGCCGGGGCGCGAGCCGTGAAAGGGCCGCTAGGTATCGGTAGGCCCCATCCGCGCACGTTTGGGACGTTTCCACGCTTTTTTAGCGACTACGTTTTTAAAAAGAAACTGGTCTCCATGCGCGATGCCGTGCGCAAGACGTCCACGGCGGCCTGTGAGAGGTTTGGCATTAAAAAAAGGGGGAAGCTTGTGGAGGGCTACCATGCCGATATCGTCATGCTAGACCCGAAAAAGATAGCCGATACTTCCAGTTACGAGAACCCGCTTTCCTACCCCGTGGGGATAGACTATGTGTGGGTGAACGGCGTGCTTTCCATCAATGGTGGAGAGCATACCGGTGCGCACGCAGGGGTTGGGCTTGGTATAGATTGAGCGACCAGAGACTTTACGAAGTAAAAAGCGCCACGATTGCATTTCTGGGCGAGACGTGGGAGCGCAACTACAACCGGAACAGGCCGGACATCGCCCGCACGCCGGGCGTGGCGGGACTGTTTGGCAGATTTTCCGGCCTTCCGGCAGTGCTGGTGGGAGCCGGGCCTTCCCTGGATCGCAATCTTCGCCTGTTACACTTGGCGAAAGGCAAGGCGCTCATCATATCGTGCGATGCTGCCCTGAAGATATTGCTGGAAAACGGAATTACGCCGGATATCATCGTAAACTTGGACCCCCAAATATTTATCGCAAATTTCTTTGAAGGGATAGATACAAGGAACATGACATTGGTCGCTCCCACAATCGTCCATCCGTCCATACGGGAAAGCTGGAAGGGGACATTTTTCTATTACAACAAGCATGCGCCGGATATCCCGATACTCAGTCGTATCGCGCAGGAATGCCCGCAGGTTGGCATGTTGGTTCCCGGCGGCTCCGTGCTTTCAGTGGCGTTCGACCTTGCATTCAAGTCCGGTGCGGATCCGATAGCGTTTATCGGGCAGGACCTTGGTTATACATCGGAGAAAGCATACGCAGCCGGTGGATGTTTCGATGGCTATACGGCGCAGGAGGTATTCGACCTCCCGGGCGATAACATAGTGGAGGCGCACGATATTTTTGGCAGGAGCCTGAAGACCCAAAAATCCATGGCCGTAACGAAGCAGTGGTTTGCCTGGGCGTTCAGCACATGGGACAAGGGAAAAGAACGGCGGATTTACAACTGTTCCGAGGCTGGCATACTTACCGACTGCGGTATTATCACATTCGGCGAGTTCGTTTCGCGGCACTGCACAAAAAGCGTGAACATATCGTGGACAATAAAGAAGACATCAAAAGCAAGGTGATGCCGGTTAGCCCACCGAGCCATTAGTCGCGCGGGACAGCCAGCATTTTTTCCAACGCCAAACGGGCGCGTGACAAAACAGGCTCTTCCACCGTTATCCGGTGTTTCATGTCGCGCAACGCGTCGCGCAAGTCTTCCAGCGTGGTTATTTTCATGTTGGGGCAGACAAGGCTTTTGGAAACCAGCACAAACTCCTTGCCGGGGTTTTCCTTTCCTAGCCGGTACAATATGCCCATCTCGGTGCCAACAAGCACGGTTTGGGCCGTCGTTTTTTTTGCGAAGTCGTACATACCGCTGGTGCTACGGATATCGTCCGCCAGCGCCAGCACGTCTGGCGGGCATTCCGGATGCGCCACAAACGGCGCGCCGGGGTACTTCTCCTTCATCCGCCGCACTTCATCCGCCGTCAACAACTGGTGCGTGGGGCAAAAGCCCTTCCACCACGAAAGTTTTTTCTTCGTCTTCCCCGCAACGTATTGGGAGAGGTTCATGTCCGGTATCATGTACACCTCGTCCTGCGGTAGCGAATCCACCACGCGCACGGCGTTGGCGCTGGTGCAACAGATGTCCGATTCCGCCTTCACGTCCGCCGAGGTGTTCACATAGCAGACCACAGGGATATTCACCAGTCCCTTTTTCTTCTCCCGCAGTTTTTCGGCGGTGATCATATCCGCCATCGGGCATCCGGCATCCGGGTTTGGCAACAGCACTGTTTTCTCCGGCGCAAGTATTGC
>JAHFEI010000209.1 GCA_023248615.1 Nitrospinales bacterium
TTTTTTTTGTCGTCCAATCAATGCCGGAGAGTTTTGCGCCATAGTACAGCGCGAAAGACCCTATCACCATGTGCGCGATGGTGGACGCCTCGAACCGGGAGAATATTACCTGTCCGAGCGGGCTTAGGGGGCGCACTAGGTTTCGGTCGAACTCGCCGTTTATGAGCGTCTGGTCGAAATTGACAAGCGCGTTGAAGAAAAGCGTCGTGAATCCCTGCGAGAAGGTCAACAGCCCGTAGAGGAACGCCATGTCGCCCATTGTCCATCCGTGGATTTCCTTGAATCGTGCGATAATCACCACCAGCACGCCGAGTTGCGCCAGGTAAAACAAAACTATGGCGAAAAGGAAAACGAAGAACGACGCCTTGTACTCCATGCGTGCGCGTATGGAGGCTAGGGCGAGGCGCATGTATATCCCGGATTCCCCCATTTTATCCTCCCTGTATGACGAGCTTGTTTTGTCCGGCGCGCCACAGCAGGCCGCACATCCATGCAAGTATGGCGACCCATGCCACCTGTTCCGCTATCATCACCAGCGCCCGCTCGTTGCTTACATGCCCCGTGATGATGGCCGCCGGGGCGTAGAAGATGCCTTGGAACGGCGTAAGCGCTAGGTACGGCCTTATGGAAGCCGGAAAAAAATCAATCGGCACTATGCCGCCGCTAAGTAGGTTTATGAGGCCGTATTTGAGGAGCATGAACGGGAATATTTCGATAACCCAGAAAGAGAGCAGGCCTGTGGCGAAGTTCAGCATAAAGAGTATAAGGTACGCCATGGTTAAGGATAACGCCGCAACCGGTAGCTTTTCCAGCGGCAGGTGCACGCCGAACAGCAGGGCGGATACTATGAGTATCGGTATGCCGCGCGCAAGGATGTGGAACGCGGAATAGCCGACACACTCCGCCAGGTTCATCATGTAAAACGACACGGGTCGGATAAGGTCTATAGCCACGCTACCATCGCGCACCTTGTTTGCGATTGCGGTATCTTCCATCGAAAAGGAGATGCGTATTACCATCGCCATTACCGCGTAGGTGGTTATGCTTTCTGCGGTGAATCCGCCCGATGCGCCGGACTTAGCGAATATGACTTTCCATACGGACGTGAATATGAATACATACAAAAAGCCGTTTAGCACCGACACAAAGTAATCGAACCGGTAGGTTACCTGTTTCTGGAAGGAAACGGAGGCGAATTTGATAAATGTGGACGGGTTCATCCTTTGTCCTTGTACTTCGGGAGAAGCGTAGTTTTTTCGTATATGGAGTAGATTATGCTTTCAACGGATGGCTCGCGCACCGAGATGTCCTTGATGGAGTATAGGCTTGCCAGCCTGCTTATCGCGTCCGCTATGCCCGAGTTGCCGTTTTGGAATTTCAGGCGCATCTTGTTGCCGCTTGAGCTTACTACCACCACTTCCGGTATGCCGACGAGCGTCTCCACCCTTTCATGGAACTCTACTTCCATTATTTTGTCATGCACGAACCTGCTTTTCAGGTCTTCGGTGGCGCCGTCGTAGATTACCCGTCCCTTGTCCAGGATGATAAGCCGCTTGCAAAGCTGTTCTATGTCGTTCATGTCGTGCGTGGTGAGTATGATGGTAGTGCCTTCTGTGCGGTTCATCTCCTTCAGGAAGGTGCGGATATTTTCCTTGGCCAGCACATCCAGCCCTATGGTCGGCTCGTCCAGGAAAAGCACCTGCGGCCTATGGACAAGCGATGCGGCGATATCGCACCGCATCCGCTGGCCCAGGCTCAGCTTGCGTACAGGCATATCCATCAGCGGCCCTAGGTCGAGCGAAGCGGAAAGTTTTTTCATCATGTCGGCATAGGTGTCTTGCGGTATGCGGTAGATGTGGCGTAGCATCTCGTATGTTTCCCGCACCGGCAAGTCCCACCATAGCTGGGTACGCTGGCCGAAGACAACGCCTATGTTCATGCCGTTTGCCCGGCGGTTTTCGTAAGGGATGATGCCGTTTACTTTTGCCTCGCCGGACGTTGGAACCAGTATGCCGGTGAGTATTTTGATGGTGGTGGATTTCCCGGCTCCGTTTTCTCCGACATAGCCCACAAATTCGCCGGGTTTTATGGAAAAGCTTACGCTTTCTACGGCATGTACCGCCCTTTTTTTGGAGCTGAAAAGAGCCTTCACGGCTCCCATCATTCCCTTGCCGGATTCGCTGACGGAAAAATCCTTCCTCAGGTTGTGCGCCTCTATGGAATATTCAAAGTTGCCCATCGCTAGAATATACTCCAAATACGGCATCCCTGCCCAGCTTTCCCCAAAACTACGGTCTCGCAAAAGTCAGTTCGCTACCCAGGTTTTTGCCGTCCGGCAATCAGTCTGCCCACCTGTTCCCGTATAAATGGTTTGCGGCCTATCTTTTTACCTGTGCGCAGTTTTAACCGCTTTATGTATACACAAAGTGCCCCTATCAGTATTAGAATGGTGGTATGGCAATAGATGGTGTAGTCAAGAATGACGGGGCAAAAGGGGCAACCCCTTCGCCGAAGGCGAAGGAAAAAAAGCCCGGCCCAGCCGAAGCCGTAGCGGCGCAACCGAATCGGGGGGCGGATACTGCGCGCCTTACGCATGAAAAAAATGCCGAAGGGCCTGGGAAAGCCCATAGCGGCGGCGCAGGCACGGGCGGTAACGTGGATATCAAGGTCTGACATTGTCTTTTTTCGGTAAAGCCCTTCGTGTCCGAACCTTCTGAAATCAAGCAGTCCCTAGCGGGCTACAGGTATTCGCTGGACCCATTTTTGCTGGCGGATTTTGTGCCGGATATCCCTGTTGCGCGTGTGGCGGATATGGGGACAGGCAACGGCATCCTGCCCAGGCTTTTGGGGAAAAGGTTTCCCGATGCCTTATTCTTCGGGATGGATATTCAGTACGAGCCGTTGGTTAATGCGGTGCAGAACTGCGTGTTTTTGGGGAAAGCCCTTTTCGTGCGGGGCGATATCCGCCAATGCGCTTCACTGGTCAAGCCCGGATTGTTCGACATCGCGGTAAGCAACCCGCCGTACCGGAAACTTTTTGGCGGCAGGCTGAACCCTTCCGAAGCCAAGGCTATGGCCCGCCACGAACTAACGCTGACGCTGGAAGAACTGGTGATGGCGGCCTCGCACTTGTTGAGGGTGCGTGGCGTATTTTGCGTTGTCCATCTGGCCGAAAGGAGCGCCGAGCTTTTGCATACCCTTAATAAGTACGGGTTTGCGCCGCAATCCATGCGGTTTGTGTACAGCAGGGAAGGGGAGGACGCCTTTCTGGTGATGGTTAGCGCGGTGAAAGGCGGAAAAAATCCGGTAAAGGTCTGCTCGCCGCTGGTGGTTTACGACGGGGAAGGTTATTCGCCGGAGATGTTGCGGATATACGGTGGGTCCGATGCCTGATGGCGGCGGATTGATACGGCTGGCCGTGATAGCCGGGCCTACCGCAACGGGGAAGAGCGACATGTCTATGGAGGTTGCCCGTGCGCTGGACGGCGAGATAGTGAGCGCCGACTCTATACAGCTTTACAGGTATTTCGACATCGGCTCGGCAAAACCGGCTCCGCAAATGCGCCAAGCTGTTCCGCACCATCTTGTCGATATTCTTTTGCCGGATGAATCCTACTCGCTTTGGAATTACAACCTTGCGGCGCAAGAGGCAATACGCAGGATAGCGTCGCGCGGGAAGCTCCCTATCATTTGTGGCGGTACTGGCCTATACATCAAGGCGGCGCTGGAAAATATGCATGGAGGGGTAAAGGGGGACGATGGGCTTCGGCGTGAGCTTTTGCAGATGCCTCGCGAAGAGTTGTATGTCCGCCTTAATGCCCTGGACGGGCAACGGGCGACACAAATCCATCCTAACGATACTTATCGTATAATACGCGGCATTGAGAACGCTTTATTGCCGCGCGAGAGTGGGCATGTGGAAAGGCCGCCGTATGACGTTTCTTTCTTCGTCCTTTCGGCGCCCAAGAGTGTCATTTACGAAAGGGTGGAAAAACGTGTGGACCAAATGTTGGAAAACGGCTGGATAGCCGAGGTGGAAACAATACTGGCGATGGGATATTCACCGGAGTGCAAGCCGTTCCAAAGTGTGGGGTATAGCCAGATAATGCGCTACCTTGCTGGCGATATCACGCGGGATGGGCTGGTTGCGGAAGTGAAAAAGGCTACGCGCCACTATGCGAAACGCCAAGTCACCTGGTTTTCCGCAGTGAAAGACGCAGCTCCGGTGGACGTTTCCTACGGCGACATCCGGGCTGGTGCCGATAAAATCGCAAAACGGATGG
>JAHFEI010000014.1 GCA_023248615.1 Nitrospinales bacterium
AGGGAAGATAACGACCCCCGTGCATGTCGTGGACAAATCTACGAAGCTGGAAACGATAATCGACCGCATAAGCATGGTGCAGAGCCGGTTTCACCTGATAGGGCATATACTGCGGGCCGAGTGGCTGGAGCGTAAGGTTGCGATGATACGCGCAGGTGCGCCGGATGCGGAGATAGAAGCCGAGGAGGCGAATGTCAAAGTGCAGATGGCGCAATTGAGCGACGACTTGACGTTCATCACCGTATCGAACAAGGGCGGCGAGTTCATGGACGATGCCAAGGTGAGCCGCGTAAAGGAAATCGGTTCCCGCAAGTACAAGGTGGACGGCGTGGAGATGCCCTACCTTACGGACGACGAGATACTAAACCTGTGCATCCGCAAGGGGACATTGCTTGCCTCCGAACTTAAGATAATGCAGGATCATATCGTCCTGACGATAAAGATGCTGGAAAAGATACCGTTCACAAAAAAACTGGCCAATGTTACGCAATTTGCCGGCGCACACCACGAATGCCTGGATGGTAGCGGTTATCCCAAGGGGCTGAAAGGGGACCAGATACCGCTGGAAGGTCGTATCCTTATGCTGGTGGATATATACGAGGCGCTGACAGCGACCGACAGGCCGTACAAAAAGCCGATGCCAATCGAGAAGGCGTTCGACATACTCAAGATGGAAGCCGATAAGGGAAAACTGGATAAGGACCTGTTCGAGATATTCGTGAAGGCCGATATCCATTCCAAGTTCCAGGCACAATTCCCGCCTACCCAACACGCCGCACCTGCGCCAGCCCCGGCGCCCACGCCAGCCCTTGCGGATGCGCCGAAACCGGCGGCGGCAATGCAGGCTCCTCTGGGAAAACCCGCCAACTAAAAACCGGGCCGGGATTTTACCGCCCGCCCTTGCCATCGGCCAAGCGCAAGCAGGAATGCTTACGCTACCAGAGAAAATGCGCAAGAACGTATACGCCACCGAACAGTTGAAATCCTCAGCCGGAGATTGGGGTATGCGCTGTCAGCTTGACATAGCCTATCGTCCCGCATAGCATGCAGACCGGTGCGTAACGTCCCGCTACAAAAGGGTGGCAGATAGAAGCCATCTTGAAAATGCCGGATAAATTCGTTGTAAGGAATAAATTTTGCCCATCAAAACCACAGTCAGGAAAATAGCCCTGATAGAATCCAAAGCGGTTCAGACCCACGTTTTTAGCAGGAAATATTCCCCTCGACTGGGCTTACCCATCCTTAGTGGCCTCCTGCGCAAGGAGGGTTTTGAGGTGGAACTTTTCTTCCAGGAACTTCAACCGCTGGATTTCGACCATTTGATGACCTTCGACATGGTAGGCATTTCGGCCCTTACCTCCACAGTGAAAGAAGCGTACCGCGTGGGAGCCATCCTGAAGGGCAAAGGGCAAACTGTGGTCATGGGCGGGCCGCACGCAAGCGCCAAAGCCGATGAGGCGCTGGAGCATTGCGATTACATCGTGCGTGGCGAGGGGGAAGCCTCTTTCCTGGAGCTTCTTAACGCGATAAACCAGAATGCGCCGCTGGCAAATGTTCCGGGAATTTCCTACAGGGAGAACGGCCAGATATTCCACAACAACTCCTCCACCACCAAAGTGGATATGAAGGAATTGCCGGGCAACGATTTTTCCGCCTGTAAGGTATATTCCAACCCAAAAGACCATCCGGGCGGCATAATGTTTTCCCGCGGATGCCCTTACGATTGCAACTTCTGTAGCGTTACCACCACGTTCGGCAGGAAATACCGCTATAAAGCGACCCAACAGATAATCGAAGAGCTGAGGCCTTTTTCGGGCAGGGCTGTGGGCTTTATTGACGATAACTTCGCGGCCAACCCGAAAAAGACCAAAGAGCTTTTGAAGGCGATGCTGGAGCAAAAGGTCATCCCCTCCCGCTACTCGTGCCAGATACGCGTAAACGCGGCGGGCGATGAAGAACTGCTGGATCTCATGCGCCTCACCGGGTGCCGGGTAGCCAACGTGGGGCTGGAATCGGTGAACCCGGAAACATTGAAGAACTACCACAAAGGGCAGACCTACGAGCAGATAGTATCCGCCATTAAGGCGTTCCAGAAGTATGGCATAGGCCTGCACGGCATGTTCGTGCTTGGCTCCGACGTAGATACCCCGGACACGATAAAGGAAACGGTGAACTTCGCTATCGACATCGGGATAGACACTATCCAGTTATGTGCGCTTACCCCGTTCCCCGGCACTGCCGTACACGACCAGATGCTGGCGGAAGGCCGCATTTTGCACACCAACTGGGAAATGTACGATGGACTTCATGTGGCGGTACGGCCCAAGCTAATGACCCCCTACGAGCTACAGACAGGTATCGTGCGCGAGATGAAACGGTTTTACTCGATAAAACATTCGTTCAACATAGACCTCCAAAAGCGGTGGCGTTTCTGGAGCCGCCTTGTAGGATGGTATCTCGTGAAAAAGTGGGACGAAGAGAACGCCGAATATTACGAGTATCTAAAAACCGTTTCCTGATTCGTCCCCAATCCCGAAGCTCCGTAATTGGGTAGTACATCGGTTTGAATGGGGAACACATTGTCCCCCACTTGTCATACCTGTCCCGCATCTCGTGCGGGGCATCCAGTTGTTTCTCTTCTGGATTCCCGCGTGCGCGGGAATGACAGTTTTTAATGGTTCCCTTACCTGCCATTCCGTGCTTAACACGGCAAGCCGCCATCAGGGTTTTAAAAATCAGGAGAACTCGTCCGGCGGCTCTTTCAGGAATTGCAGGAAGCGGTTTTTTTCTATGGCCTTGCTGTAGGCCTCATCCGCGCCTATCCACCCTTTTTGCAGTAGCGTCATAATCGCGTCGTCCAGCGATTGCATGCCGTGTTTTTTGCCTGTTTGGATCATGGACGGTATTTGGAATGTTTTCGCTTCGCGTATCAGGTTGCCTATGGCTGGGGTGCATATCAATATTTCCAGCGCGGCACAGCGCCCCTTTTTGTCCACGCGCCGGAAAAGGTTCTGCGCGATGACGCCTTTAAGCGCTTCCGAAAGCGTGGTGCGGATTTGCCCCTGCTGGTTTGCCGGAAAGACGTCGATGATACGGTCTATGGTCTTGCCTGCGGACGGCGTGTGCAATGTGCCGAACACCAGATGGCCTGTGGCCGCCGCTTCCAGCGCGAGGGCGATTGTTTCCAGGTCGCGCATTTCGCCTACGAGTATGATATCCGGGTCTTCGCGTAGTGCGCCGCGCAATGCCGCGCTGAAGGAGCGCGTGTGCATGCCCACCTCGCGGTGGTTGATGAGGCACCCTTGCGGTATATGCACGAATTCGATAGGGTCTTCAATGGTCAGGATGTGGTCTTTTCTTTCCTTGTTCGCATGGTCGACAATCGCGGCCAGCGTGGTCGATTTACCGGAGCCGGTAGGGCCGGTAACAAGCACCATCCCCTTGCCGAGGAGGGCCATTTTTTTGCACACGGGCGGCAGACCAAGGTCGTCCGCAGTAAGTATCTTGCTGGGTATCTGGCGGAAGACAGCCGCCACGCCATATTTTTGCATGAAGAAGTTGGCGCGATAGCGGGCCAAGCCGGGTATTTCGTAGCCGAAGTCTATGTCGCCCGTTTCTTCAAACAGCTTCACTTTTTCTTCGGGGGCTATTTCGTACAGCATCGCCTTGAGTTCGTCGTTCGTCAGCACCTTGTATTTTATCCGCTCCATCTCGCCGTTGATGCGGACGATGGGCTGGCTACCTGATGCGAGGTGCAAGTCCGATCCGCCCTGTTCGGCAAGAAGTTTGAAAAAGGCATCTATCTTGGCCATCTCATTTCCCCCCTGACTGTTTCCGTAAAAGCTTTAAAATCTTTTCCTCCGGGAACCGGTGCCCAGTCCACATCTTGAACGATTCGCTTCCCTGATAAACCAGCATCGACAGGCCATTCATGGTGTACGCCCCGGATTTTTTTGCGAGCTTCAGTAAATTAGTCTCATCGGGAGCGTAAATTATATCATAGACGAGTTGTCCCTTCGCGAAGACCGGGCTTGGGATGGGAAGCGGATCTCCCTTCTTCATTCCCATAGGCGTTGTTTGCACCACTATATCCGCGTTTGCCACGGCATCGCGCGCGCCCGATGATGCGGTGGGCTGGTATGCGGTCCTGCCGAAAGATGACAGGTGCCGGGTAAGGCGTTTGCCATTTTGCTCCGAGCGGTTGATGACTGTTACCGCTTCCGCCCCAGCGCGCCACAGCGAAACGCCGATTGCCCGCGAAGAGCCACCCGCGCCGATTATCACCGTCCTTTTCCCCGCCGGGGTTATGCCCGCCGCCTTTAATGACCGTATGAACCCCACGCCGTCGGTGTTGGAGCCTATCAGCCTGCCGTCAGTCAGGGTGAGTGTGTTTACCGCGCCGATTATCGCCGCTTCTTCCTCCAGGCCATCCAGCAACTGGACTATTTTTTCCTTGTGGGGGACTGTGATGTTAACGCCTGCAACGCCGAGCGTTTTGATGGCGGCGACAGCATGCTTAAGGTTTTCCGGCGGCACGTCGAAGGCAACGTAGACATAGCCTAGGCCCAGTTCTTTCGCCGCCGTATTATGCATAAGCGGCGATAGTGAGTGGGATACGGGGTGGCCGATGATTCCGAGAATTTTATCCTGCATCGCGCTCGGTGCCCAGCGGTATTGGCCAGTTCCTTATTACTTTGTTGGCGTCGGCTCCGGGGATATTGACCCCCCTGTCGCCCAGCTTAAGCTTAAGGAATTTTGCGTTTCCGGTTGTCAGCAAGAAGCTCTTGTTACCGTGAAGGTACACGGTCTGTCCCGCCCGTATGTACATGTCGCGCACGTCATCGCCGTCTATGACCACATAAATCCACACATCTTCCGTGGTGGCTGTCAGGCTCATGTTGTGCGGGGCGTTTGCCTTGGCTGTGTCGGCCTTTTCAGCCGTTTTGGGCTTAGGCTGTGGCGCTACCGGCGCCGATGCCGGTTTTTCCTGCTGTTTCACCGGCTCCGGCTTTTGTTCCGGCTTCGGTTCACCTTTAAAGCCCCTATCCGCGCTTGCGTTTGTCGCCTCGCGCATCAATGCTATTGCAGAGGGCGCGGCCTCCTGCATTTTTCCCGCTTGCGCCCCGGGCATGTCGGTGGACGCCTGCTCCGGTTGGGGCGGTGCTGGCGGCGGGCTTAGGAGTTCTTCCTCCACCGGTTTGGTTTCGTGTTTTATCACTGGCCGAAAGTTGTAGGAAACCACGGCTATGAGGATTACAACGGCAATAGCGGCTCCTGCTATAAGTGGGAGGTTTTTCCCGTCCGGTTCGGCGTTTGCCTTATGTGCGTTTTCCGCCGCAGGCTGTGTGGTTTGCCTGGATGTTTCGTATTCCGATATTATCGCATCCGCATCCATCCCCAGGTAGTTGGCATAAACGCGCAAGAAACCGGTTATGAAAACGGGAGCCGGGAGTACGTCAAAATTGTTGTCTTCCAGCGCTTCCAGAAACTTTTGTTGTATACGCGTACTTTGTGCAACATCGCCAATTGAGACGCCGCGCAACACGCGCTCTTTTTTTAGTTTTTGTCCAAGGCTATCCATAGTTTGATAATTTTAAGTTCTTTTTGTCCCAAATACGCAATAATTTATGGGTATGGCCAATAAATTTTTAAATAGGCGCTGGTTGGCGGGGCCTTACCAGCTCGCTTTCCTGTCCGGAATACTGCTTGTTTTATCGTTCCCGCCGTTTGGTTTGTCCTTTCTGGCGTGGGTTGCGCTGGTGCCGCTCCTCTTGGCGGCAGGCCCGGAAAAGCCGGCAAGCTCCATGCTGTACGGGCTGGTTTGTGGGGTGGTGTTTTTTGGCGGCGCATTGCCATGGATTTATAACGCGATGCACGATTTCGGGCATATGGGGACTTTGGAGAGCATTTGCCTGCTGGCCCTGCTGGTGGTTTACCTATCGCTTTTTTTTGCGCTTTTTGCGTGGGGATTTGCGCTGTTTGGCCACGGGCCGGGGGAGATGGTGTTTGCCCCCGCGCTATTTGTCCTGCTGGAATACCTGCGCGGAAATTTTCTGTCGGGGTTCCCTTGGGCGCTGTTGGCGCATTCCCAATACCTGCATCCGCCCGTTATCCAGGTTGCTTCCATAACCGGTACGGCTGGGGTTACTTTCCTCATTGTGCTGGTGAACGCATCCATTGCCCATGCCATCAGGCACAGGGGAGAGGGCAGGCGGGCCATAGCCGCACCCGCGCTGGCGTTGTCGCTTTTGGCTTGCAATGTCTTGTGGGGAGCGGCGCAGGTACATACGCTGGAGCGCGCTGGCGGCACTCCGTTCACCGCATCGCTGGTGCAAGGTAACGTGGAGCAGGGGCAGAAATGGGATCCGCAATATCAGGATGCGGTAGCCCAAAAATATTTTGATATGACGAAAGCGGCCGCGCAGGAAAAGCCTGGGCTTATAGTTTGGCCGGAGGCGGCGGCCCCGTTCTTGTACGGGCACAACCCGTATTACACCGGCATGGCCCGCCAGGTGGTGCGCGACACAAATGTGCCGCTTATGTTCGGGGCGCTGGGGCGGGACAACGATGAAAGTGGCAATCCGCGCTACTATAACCGCGCCTATCTGGCCACTCCCGGAGGAGAGGACCGCATGTACGACAAGATGCACCTTGTGCCGTTCGGAGAATATGTGCCGTTCCGCCAAGCGCTGACCTTTGCCAAAAAACTTACGCAGGCGGTAGAGGGGGATACAGTTCCGGGAACCAGCACGGAGCCGATCAAGCTGGATGGCATCCTTTCCGGCGTGCAGATATGCTACGAGATAATATTTCCCGAAGGCTCGCGGGCGTTCGCGGCAAACGGCGCCCGGCTTATCGTCAATATCACAAACGATGCGTGGTACGGGCATAGCGCCGCCAGCGCACAGCATATGATGTCCATCCCATACCGTGCGGTGGAAAACCGCGTTCCGATACTTCGCGCGGCAAACACCGGCATCTCCTGCTTCATCACCGCCGCAGGCGAGGTAAGGAAACCCACCGGGCTTTTCGAAACAGTAACCATCACCGATACCGTCATCATCCCGCCGCTACAACCGACCTTCTACACCAGGTTTGGCGATATTTTTACATATGGGTGTATCATTACGGCTGGGCTTTCGTTCGTGCTGTTTAGAGTGGGTAGGAGAAAGCTATGAGGGTTTTGGTAACCGGCGCAGCCGGGCATATAGGGTGGCGCATCGCGCACTTCCTGAGAGACAAGCATCATGTGGTGGCGGCATTGCGCGCAGGCCACATAGGCGGGCTGGAGAGCGTGGAGATGGACATTACCGCGCCGCTTTCCATCCGCACGGCGGTAGACCGCATAAAGCCGGATGTGGTTGTGCACTGTGCCGCCATTACCGGAGTTGACGAGTGCGAACTTGATAAGGAGACGTGCTGGCACGTTAATGTAGAGGGCACACGCGCCCTGGCGGAAGAGTGCGCCAATATCGGGGTACGCATGATTTACGTTTCCACCGACCTGGTGTTCGACGGCGAAAAGGGAAATTATTCGGAAGGGGACGCCCCCAACCCGGTTTCGTACTACGCCCTATCCAAGCTGGAGGGGGAGAAAGTAGTCTCATCCATCCTGCCGTCCGCCACGATAGCGCGTACCGCCATCGTGTATGGCGTGGGGGGAATGCCTGCGCGTGGGTTTACGCTGTGGCTGGTGGAATCGTTGCGGCAGGGGAAAAAGGTAAGGCTTTTTACCGACCAGATACGCTCCCACTTTTATCTGGGCGACTGCGCACGCGCCATGGGCGCGTTGCTGGAAGGTGGGCATACCGGCATATTCCACCTGTCCCCCGGAAGGAGCGAATCTAGGCATGAGTTCGGCCTTGCGGTGGCGAGGGCGCTGGGCCTGGATGAAAGCCTTATCGAAGCGGTGAAGATGGAAGATGTGCCATCGGAGGCCAAGCGGCCCAAAGACGTTTCGCTTTCCAATGCGAAGCTGGTGCGGGAAACCGGGTTTGTGCCCACCCCGTTTGAAGAGACGCTGGAATTCCTGAAAAAAGAGTTCGTGGTTTAAAGCCGCCCCCCGCCGTTAATGGCTTGGAAAAAGTATCGCGGGGGCTGTGGATTGGCGTACAACCCGGTAAATTATTATTGACAGGGGAGCGGGCTTTTAGTAAACATACAAGGACGAGTGTCAGTAATATTTCAGCAAAAGTAAAAGCGGGAGGAAAGTCATCGATGGGTATTTCAAAGCGTTCGTTCCGTCTGTTTTTTGCCTTGGGTGCGGTTGTTTTCGCGTTTGGTTGCGCCACGCAACAAACGGGGGTGCTGGTAACGGTAACTGTGCCGCCGGAAGTGAACCTTAAGATGGTTGGCGACAACATAAAGAAGATAAACCCTGCGGTTATCACAGGCGCGAAAGAATGCGCCGCCCCTCTGAAGGACAAAATTGACGGGTTGTTCAGCGAATCGGACGTGTTTGAAAAAGAAACCTCCGGGTTCGAGGAGTCGGGTTCCGGCTCGGTGGACGTATCGGGCAAGGTGACTGCCTGCTCAATCAATTACGACACGGGCGCCATCACCGCCTCCCTAAGTGTGGTTTACAACGGCAAAAGTGTGAAGACCGTAAACATTTCCGAAGATGCCAACAGGCCTGGTGCGACCAAAGAGGAAGTGGCAAAGGTGCTGGTTGAGAGGGTGGCGAAGAAGTTTGTCAAAATGTTCATCCCGACGTCAAATCGGGAGCTAAGGGAATTCAAGCCGATGGAGCCTAACGAGCCTGGCTTGGTGGCCGCTTACAACAGCAACTGGAAGGTAGCCATTGAAGTGTGGACTAAGAGGGTGAAAAAGGATGGCAAAGACCATGCGGCCATGTACAACCGCGGAATTGCCTACGAAGCGAAGGGAGACCTGAAGAAAGCGGTGGCGGACTATAAAGCCGCGCTAGCGCTGAACAAAGACCCGCTTTACTCCGATGCCTATTCCCGCGCCGACCAGGCCCTTAGGGATTTCGAGGCAAAAGAGAAGATGAAGGAGTGACCCGGCAATGGTTTTAAGGTGCATTGCGGTTATAGCGGCAGTTGTTTTGGCGGTTTTCCCGCAGGCGGCATCGGCGGGGTCGTGCAATTTCATGCCGGATGCGCCACGGCCCGCATGGATTAACAAGCCGAGCATACCGGGGTACTACACGGGCGTAGGCACTGCCAGCAAGCGCGATACCTCGGAGGAGATGATAGAAGCATCGCAGAATAACGCCATCAAGGAAATCATGAAGTCAATATCCGTTTCCTCGAAAAGCAAGACTACCGACGTAAGGAGTACAACCGACTCCGGCGGCGTGCAACAGGATATCGAATCCGAAACGGAAACGATGGTGGAAGGCAAGCTTCGCAACGTGAAGGTGAAGGACAAGTGGCTCGACCGCAAGGATTGCACCCTTTATACGTATATCGTAGTATCCGAGGAGGATATGCAGGCCGTAAAAAAAGAGCTTGAAGAAGAGAAGCGCAAAAAGCTTACCAGCAAAAGCCTGATGCTGTTTGCGCTTTCCCGCCCGCAAAGCCCCAACGAAATAGAGACCCACGTCATAAGCGCCATGGAAAAGGTGATGCGCGAGATGGACGTGAAGGTGGTGGCTCCGAAGGCCAAGTACGTGCCGTGTGCGCGTGGCGAGTATTCAAAGCTGTGCGACGAGCAGGGGGACGCCATTTACGGCGGATTCGACATGACGTTTGATAACGAGAAGACCTCCACCGACGGCACGAAGAAAGCGCGGTTTTATAAATTTACCGGCGCGCTTTACCTGAAGGACAGGCGCGTATCGAGTTTCGATTTAAAATGTCGCGGCGTAGGGAATGTTTCCCAGCCGGCGGCAGGAATAGATTTGGCGGCGGCGGATTCCTGCGTATCGGACATCAAGAAGAAGCTGAAAGCCGATATGCAAGGTTCGGAATAGTCCCAATCTTTCCTGAGTTACAGCGGTAGCAAATTTAAATAATTTTTTTTGTGTGTGTGGGGGCGTTGTAGATGGGCAAGGGGTTTTTGAGGAACATCAAATTATTTGCGTTATTGGTTGTTGTCGCCCCTTTTATGTTGGCATGCGCCAGCGTGATGGAAGCGGCCCAGGCGTATGACGAAAAGCCGAGCGTCGAGATGGTGCTGGACAGGGTGAACACGGCGGCGCGCGTTTTGGACTTAGAAGGCATTATGCTCAGGACCATGCCCATTTCCGCCGCTTCCAAGTGGCCGAAAGCTGCGGATAGCTCCATTCCGGCGGGCGACCAAAGCAAGCTTTTGGGGATTGTTGCGACAGACGCGATTTTCGCCCCCGGTTCCGGTTTCAGGCCGTCGGCTATCAGGCTGAAAGTCCAGTATATGCAGACGATATTTTTTGAGAAGTTCCCAAGCCTCTACTACGAAAGGCAGTACGCGGAGAAAACAATACCGTCTGCAACGGTTATCGAGGCCGGCAAGAAAGCCCTTGGCGCGGCTTACAATGACAAAATCCACCACAAGACATTCTACCAGTTCCTGAAATTCAGCCCGGACTTTTCCCCAAAGGCAAACCTGTTCGATGCGAAACTGGGCGGCGCCCCGGTGGATTTTTATCCGACCATAATGGATGCCGTGATATCCCTCTCCAAGAATCCGGCAGAGCTTAAGGATGTGCGCGCCAAAATAGACGAGCTTGCCGAGCAAAAGCAGGTGCCGGTGCGGGACATTGCAGAAGCCGCAAAGAAAATAAAAACGCTTAAGGACGCTGGCGAAACCAAAAACCAGGCGGAGATAAATAAGCTCAAAGGGGACATCAAGATTTCCAAGGCGGAATACGACAAGCTGGCGGTTAGCGCCGAGGCCGAACTGAAGAAGTGGACGCAACTTCTAGCCGCCATGAAAAACGAAACGGGCGAACTGACAGCCGAGCAAAAAGCGCTGGCGATAAACATCCAGTCGGCAGTAAGCGCCGTGAAGGGGCTACATACCGATGCAACAACCCTTGTTACCATTGCGCTTTTAAAGTTGCCGACATCCGTGATGGGCCTGCCCGATGAGGTTGGCCGCCTGGCGACGGCGCCCTATGGCGTTATTCGCGTTGCCAGGATTTACCTTAACCTTTCTTCCCTTGCGGACAATGCTTCCATCATCAAAAATGAGCTGGGGCAGATGTATACGGAGGCCAACGCCATGGACGGCCTTTTCGAGAAGAGGCTGAAAGTTACCGAAGTGGACAAGAAGGGCGGAAAATAAGTGAATCGTTAGTTGCTTGATGGTATAATGGTCGTTCATTGGGGATTTTGCGTTGTTGTGTAAAAGAGTGGCGCATAAGGCCGTAAGGAAGTTTTTTTAAATATCACAGGAGGAGTTCGGCAATGAAAGTTCTTAAAGTAGTTTCTTTGGTATGCTTATCTTTGTTTGCTGTAAGCTGTGCAACTACCGGTAAAACCGCAGGTAGCCCGCCTCCCAAGCTTTATTGCACCGATGGCCGCGAAGCCCCGCGATGGGTATTTGTCGGCGCCGCCGCATTCCCCGGAGACCGCGGCAAGGTGTTTTACGGCACAGGTTCTGCCGCTGGCATATCCGATGTTTCCCTCCGCAACGAAACGGCGGATAACCGCGCAATAGGCGACCTTGCGAAATCCTTTAAGGTTGCCGTGAAGTCGCTGATGAACGACTACAGCGCATCCACCTCGGCTGGCGACAAGGAAGCCGCTGAAAAACACATCGAAAAAGTGCAGAAGACCGTTGTAGACCAGACCCTCAGCGGCGTCCAGGTTAGCGACAGGTGCGAAGAGACCACGAAAGGCACCACCTATTCGTTGGTAAGGCTCGCCACGGATGACTTTAAGGATGCCGTTGCGAAGAACAAGGAACTTGGCCAGAAGATGCAGGAATACGTCAAGGCCAATGCCGATAAGGCATTCGAGAAGCTTGACAAGGAAACTGCCAAGAGCGCCGAGTAACAAAACCGACCTGGTGTAGCAAGGGGCGGGGAAGTAATTTCCCTGCCCCTGTATTTTTTTGGGAGAAGAGTTTTATGAAGTCCCGCTTTGTATTGTTACTGCTGGCTATCATGTTCGTATCTGCCGCTTGCGCAACCACGGAAGAGCAGCCCATTGACAAGGAAGGCATAAGGCAGCGCGCCGATGAAGCTGGGCAAAAAGTGGGCAAGTAGGCTACTCCTCCGAAAAGCTGTGTTTAAAACAAGACTGTCCATCAGATCTCCGCGCAGACACCTTCCGCGTTTGCCCTTGTTTATCATTCTAGCCCTGTCTGTTTGCGCCGTCTTTTTACCCCAGCCAGCGGCCCAAGCGGGGGAAAAGCGCAACTCCAAGCAGGAAGACAAGTTCAGGATGGTGCCGGAGTGGGTTTCCAGGACTCCAATTTTTCAAGACAAGATATGTTCGGTAGGAACGTGCGAGCCGACCCTTTTCCCGGAAGACGCCAAACCGTGCGCGGCGGACAGCGCAAGGGCCGATCTGGCAAAGACCGTTGCGGTGCATGTGGAGTCCATCATGCTGGACGAAAACAGGCATGGCGACTCTTCGGTGGATAAAGCAACGGTGAGTAGCGTAAGGGCAACTACCACCAACACCGTGATAAGGAACGCCGTGATAGAAGAGTACTGGTACGATGCCGAAGGCAAGGCAAGCTACACCAAGGGCATAACCTATGCGCTGGCGTGCATCCCTAAAAGCAAGCTCCCTTTCAAGGACTGACCCAAAAAACCAACCGTTGGGACGTTCCTACCGCCCTCCCCATCCGTTAATGTTTTTGTGATGAGCTTCGTACGAGAGAAATGACCTTGCCTATTGTTTTCTCAAAGTCACGCTCTATTTGATGCTCCCATACCCTGAGTACCCTCCATCCGTCCCTGCGGAGGGCCGCATGGTACTTTTTGTCGCGCTTACGGTTACATTCAACCTCGATTCCGAAGTTGATTGGTTTTTAAAAAAACGACCAAAATAACACCTTTAGATTCAAAGCAATATCGCACCTACTTCCAATGCCGGAAAATCGCAAGTTCCTCGGTGGGGGCGCAGGAGGGGGTGACGATATTCATAGGGCAAGATTTCTGGCACAGGCTTACAGGAGACAAAAACTTTTACATTTCCTTGGTCGGCATTTTTGTGGAAATATTCGAGAATGAAAACTACTCGGGCTCCTTGGATGATGCAATAAGAGCGTTATCGGGGCAAATAGAGGGGAAGTATTTTACCGGCGGCGTTTTTGATCCGGGCAAGCTGTAGGCAGGAGCGGGGGTTTTTAGTTCATCGACCAGAGGTAGTAGATGCCGGGCTTGTGGATGCTGACCTCGCTTGCCAGCCAGTCGAACTTGGTGGCAACTTTTTCGCTCATGAGTTCCTTGATGAAGTTGAATTTCTCTTTTTCCTTTACCAGCAACGGCTCGCCTTTTATGCCGGCGAGTTTTGCGGTGATATCCACCGATTCCGTCATGCCGCCCATTTCGTCCACCATGCCTAGCTCCAACGCCTGGTGCCCGGAGTAAATCCTGCCATCGGCCAGCGATTTCACTTTTGCCACATCCATCTTGCGGCCTGTGGCGACAGCGTTGACGAACTGCATATACACATCGTCTATTACGCTTTGTAGCACCTTGCGGTCGGCCTCGGTAAAGGGGCGTGTGTTTGCGCCAATATCCTTAAACTCTCCGGATTTGATGGCCATGCCCTGCACGCCGATTTTTTTCATCAGCTCCTGCAAGTCCACAAAGCCCATGATAACGCCGATGGAGCCGGTGATGGTTCCGGGGTTGGCGACTATCCTGTCCGCGCCCACGGCGATGTAGTAGCCGCCGGAAGCCGCAAGCGTTGCCATGGATGCGACCACTTTTTTCTTTTGCCGCGCTTTCACCACCGCGTTGTAAATCTCCTGCGATGGCGCAACGGCGCCGCCTGGGGAATCTATCCGTATGATTATGGCTTTTATGGAATCGTCTTCGGCGTATTTTTGTATCTGTTCCACGGCCTGGTCGGACACCATTATCGGGCCGAATATTTCCACAACGCCGATTTTGCCGCGCCCGAAAGCGAGGTCTTTGGAGGTGTGCCCGCTACCGCCGGAGGGCAACACAGCGACAAGAACGATGAACCCTATGCAAAGGGCGATGAGGATAAGGAACCCGGCCAAAATGCCTTTTTTTTGTTTGGCTGTGTTGGCCGGGTTATCCATTGCTGTTTACTTACTCTTCTTCCGGGAAGTCCTCGATTTCGTAATCTTCCTCACCGGTCATGCCGTGGAGGAACGCCTTCATACTCAGCCCTATCTTCTTGTTCTCGAGGTCAACCTTGATTATTTTAACGTCAACGGGCTGTCCGACTTTTATTTCCTTGCGGGCATTGGTAGCGCGCTGTTTTTCGGACAATTGGGACACATGGATAAGGCCTTCTATGCCCGGCTCTATCTCCGCGAATGCGCCGAAGTTCGTCACCTTCACGATGGTAGCCTGCACATCCATGCCGACCGTGTATTTCTTGGCCGCATTTTCCCACGGATCCGGTTCCAACTGTTTCAGGCCGAGCGATATGCGCTCGTTTTCCTTGTCTATCTTCAGGACCTTGCACTTTACCGTATCCTTTTTCTTCAGGAGTTCGGAGGGGTGCTTTATCTTTTGCGTCCATGACATGTCGGATATGTGTATCAGGCCGTCTACGCCGTCCTCTATTTCGACGAATGCGCCGAAGTCGGTGAGGTTGCGCACTGTGCCTTCCACTGTGGAGCCTATCGGGTAGCGCTCTTCTATCTTGTCCCACGGGTTGGGGGTTATCTGCTTGATGCCGAGCGAAATCCGTTTTTTCTCGGTGTCTATGTTCAGCACTTCGGCTTCTACCATATCCTCTATGTTGACGATGCGGCTTGGATGGCGGACATGCTTGCTCCAGGTCATCTCGGAGATGTGTACAAGCCCTTCTACGCCGTTTTCCAGCTCCAGGAACGCGCCGTAGTCGGTGATGGATACCACTTTCCCGCGTACACGCTTGCCGATTGGATATTTCTCTTCCACATTCGCCCAGGGATCGGGGCTCTGCTGTTTCAGGCCGAGCGATACGCGCTCCGTCTCCTTGTCGAATTTCAGCACTACGACGTTTACCGTGTCGCCAACCTTCAGCATCTCGGAGGGATGCCCTATCCTGCCCCACGACATGTCGGTGATGTGGAGCAGGCCGTCCACGCCGCCCAAGTCGATGAACGCGCCGTAATCGGTGATGTTCTTTACCATGCCCTCGACCATTTTCCCTTCTTCAAGGGTGGAAAGGGTGGAGTCTTTCGTTACCTTGCGTT